>CASFPZ010000016.1 GCA_949296365.1 uncultured Akkermansia sp.
GTATGATTCCAATTTATGCGTTTGTCAATATTCAAGATCAAGGACTTGTGAAATCCGCCAACATCTAGGTAATTTTACAAGTGCTTGAGGTTGGCGTCAATAACCTCAACCAAAGGAAAGGGCTTTATCAAATTATAAAGGACCTACGCATTCCAGTTTTTACTAATTTGTTTTACACTATTCAATACTTAATTTGACAAGTAGTAGAATCCCGGGGCTGTTTCAATCCAGCGCACGCCCTTACCACAGCTATCGTCTACTCCGCGCAAAAACAAAAAAGGATGAACCTTAGTGTTCATCCGTTTACCGATACCGTTTTAAGAAGTGGAATGGCGAAGCGGACGGGGCTCGAACCCGCGACCTCCAGCGTGACAGGCTGGCGCTCTAACCGAACTGAGCTACCACTCCGTTCCACATTCTCGCCTTCACTCAGATCCGTGAAGACGGGCGGATTCTACGCTAATACTCCACCAATGGCAAGAACTTTTTTGAAAAATTTTTTTTAGCGTCTTTTTACTCATTTCGTTCCCTTATTTAATTCTTCGACAAGGTACGGCGAAGAAGGATAATCTCCTTTGGCAATTTGTTCAGGAGTACCAGCAGCAACGATTTGGCCACCGAATTCTCCTGGGCCAGGGCCCATTTCAATAATGTAGTCGGCTTCAGCGATCATCTCTGTATTGTGTTCAATCACCATCACCGTATGACCCTGGTCAACCAAGCGATGCAGCACGTCGATTAAATGTCTGACATCACTAGGATGCAAACCGATCGAGGGTTCCTCGATCAAATATAAATCTTTAGCCAGAGATCGTCCTTTTAACGTCGCGCGTTTGGCGACCAATAAACCTTTTGCCAGTTCGGCGACCAGCTTCAGACGCTGAGATTCGCCGCCAGATAAGGTATTGGAAGCTTGACCTAACGACAAATATCCCAGACCCGTATCTACCAGTAATTGTAAGGGGGCACCGATGCGCGGCTGCGATTCGAAAAATGTTGCAGCTTCTTCGAAATTCATTGCCATCACATCAGCAATTGTTTTGCCTTTGTATCGCACTGCTAACGTTGCTTCATTATATCGTTTGCCACCACAGGACGGGCATGTTACAAAGCAAGGAGGCAAAAAGTCCATTTCCAACTTCCTCATTCCCGTACCCTTGCATGCTTCGCAAGCACCACGCGACGTATTAAAAGAAAATCTCCCTTTATCGAAACCAAGCCTTCGGGCCTCCTCCGTGGTGGCAAACAAGGTTCGGATATCGTCCATGAACCCTACATACGTTGCTGGTGTCGATCTCGGCGTTTTGCCAATTGGGCTTTGGTCGACCCGATACGCAGTTCTGAAACACTCGAACCCAGTTGCCTTTTTCCAACCAGCCCGCCGTTCGCGAGTTACTTGGTCACCCAGAGCTTCGCGAGCAGCCCAATACACCGTATCATGCATCAGCGACGTCTTGCCAGCTCCAGAAACCCCAGTTATCATCGTCAGCCTCGCTACTGGGATCTTCACGTTGATATTTTTCAAATTGTGAACACAACACCCCTGAAGCGACAACCAAGCGTTTCGATCTCGATTACTTGGCAACGAACGCCTAATCCCTCGATAGGGATGTTTTGGTCGATCATGCAATGCACGTCCTGTCACAGAATTCGGCTGATCAACAATTTCCTCAAACGATCCTTGTGCCACGATACGTCCGCCATGAACGCCAGCACCAGGGCCCAAATCGACAATTCGGTCCGCCTGCCGCATAGTAGCTTCGTCGTGTTCGACGATGAGCAACGTATTGCCCCGCTGTTTCAGTTCGCGCAATGTTCCCAACAATCGATCATTATCACGCGGATGTAAACCAATCGTCGGTTCGTCCAGCACATATAAGATTCCTCGCAAATGCGACCCTAGCTGAGAAGCCAAGCGAATCCGTTGCGTTTCTCCGCCGGACAGCGTCGTGGCACTACGGTTCAAAGCCAGATACCCTAAACCCACGCGATCCAAAAACTCCAGCCGCTGTACAATTTCCGTCATCGAATCGCGAGCAATCATCGCTTCGCGCCCCTCCCACTTCCACAGCTTCATGAGGCGACCAGCTTCTGCGGCCGGTAATTTTAACAATTCTCCCGGGGTCATTCCCTGCAAACGCACATTCCTTGCAAAAGCATTCAATCGTTCTCCCAAACAGTCTGGACACGTCAAAATTTCTTCATTTTCATCCAGGTCGTTCAGGGTACGCTCAACCTCTAGATCATAATTCCATTCAGCCTCCGCCAAAGACTCAGCTCGATCTTCGCGGAATTTGGCACGACTCACAAAGCCATGCCCCCGGCACGTTGGGCACCACCCTCGCGGTGAGTTGAACGAGAATGTCGAAGGTTCGGGTTCTTGGAATGACAGACCACACTTTGGGCACGCCAGTTTCACCCCCAACAACAGCGGAGATAGGCTACCTTGCTTGGGGTGTTTCTCGGCAATCACGTGAAGGAATCCCTCACCTAATTCCAAGGTTTCATCGACAAGACGTGTTAATTCCTGCAAATAATCTGATTTTTCCGTCACCTGTAACTGTCCAGTTACGATATCCACATCGTGGTTCGAATACCGATCTAACGGTTGGAATTGGTTGATTTCGACCCATCGGCCATCGATCCACAAGTTTTGGTAGCCTTTTTGAGCCGCCCAACGGGCCAAATCGTTATAGTGTCCTTTCCGGCCACGAACAACGGGCGCCGCAAGAGCAATCCAACCACGTTCATGCAGAATCCTCCCCACCAACTCAGTCACCTCTCGAGCAGAGCGACGTCCGATTGGCACATGGCAAACCGGGCAATAACAAGTTCCCAGCCTCGTATACAACAGCCGCAGGAATTGCCATACCTCGGTCACAGTACCTACGGTGGACTTAGAACCGCCTCTCGTCAAATTCTGAGCAATTGCCACCGTTGGCGGCAACCCCGTCAAACGATCGATATTCGGGCTTTCCATCTGTTCGGTGAACTGTCGAGCATAGGGAGACATAACATCCATAAATCTCCGCTGCCCTTCTGCGAAAAAGATGTCGAACGCAATCGTACTCTTGCCCGAGCCAGATAACCCAGTCAACACCGTCGTTTTTCCCCGTTGAATATCTAAGTCGATATTGTGCAAATTGTGGTGTCGGGCGCCACGCAAGGCAATCACACCCTCATGGATATCATCTTTCCCCATGACGTCCGTTTTGGGAGACAACGACTCTTCCTGAGGAGGCAAGCCCTCCATGGCTGCTTTCAGATATCTCCAGGTTGAACCTTGCTGTGCTTTCACGATTTGTTCAGGAGTCCCTTGAGCAACGATTTGCCCACCGAGTTCCCCCCCTTCTGGGCCAAGATCGATCACATAATCAGCCGCTTTAACCAATTCCATGTTGTGTTCAATCACCAACAGCGAATGGCCAGACTCCGTCAACCTCCGAAACAACTTCAACAACACCTCTAGGTCAGCAAAATGCAACCCAGTCCCCGGTTCGTCCAAGATCAACAGAGATCCCAGTTGACCAGCCGAGTTTTCCCCAGCTTTCCTTCGAACTTTACGTTGCCATTCTTCGTCGTCAATGAGGATTTTTACCAATTTCAACCGTTGATTTTCTCCTCCAGACAACGTGTTAAGCGGCTGACCCAACGTCAAATGACCTAACCCCGTCTGCAACAACAAATCCAGTCGAGCCACAATTCGCCGAGCAGCAGCCGAGTTCTCTGATTGATAAAATTCCCTAGCTTCTTGTACAGTCAGCGCCAACACATCGGCAATATTCTTACCTCGTATTGTAATCGAAAGAGCCTCTTGCCCGTACCTCGAACCATGGCAGAGCGGGCACGGGACAAAAATATCCGATAAAAACTGCATTTCCACCTTCTCGCTCCCCATTCCGGAACACCTTGGGCAACGGCCATCACCCTGATTGAAGGAGAAAAAGCCACGATTTAGACCACGGGCCTGAGCCGTTTCTGTAGCAGCAAACAACGCCCTCATGTCCTCAAAAAT
This sequence comes from uncultured Akkermansia sp., assembly GCA_949296365.1. Taxonomy (GTDB): domain Bacteria; phylum Verrucomicrobiota; class Verrucomicrobiia; order Verrucomicrobiales; family Akkermansiaceae; genus Akkermansia. The sequence goes on from CASFPZ010000016.1 coordinate 4,016, forward strand.
CCCTACATACACAGCGGGGGTCGATCTCGGCGTACGAATCAACGGGCTCTGATCCACCATCACCACCTGGGCAATATGCTGCCACCCGCTCATGCACTTCACTTCAGCAGCCTGCTCTTCCATTGCCTCGTGTCGTCTCAGACAATCATTCAAATAAATCACATCGTAAGCCAACGTACTTTTGCCCGATCCGCTCACCCCCGTCAAACAAGCATATACCCCCAGAGGGATCTTCACATCCAAGCCCAGTAGATTGTGTCGTTTCGCGCCACGTACAGTCAGCCAGTAACGAGGTTTTCGCCGTTTCAAAGGCAAAGGGATAACTCGCCGCCGAGACAAAAATGCCCCAGTAATTGATTCTTCAGCACGTTCAATTCCGCTCGGTTCCCCCGAGTACACCAACCTGCCGCCAGCTGCTCCCGAGCCAGGGCCCATATCCACGAGCCAATCAGCCGCTCTAATGACAGCTTCCTCATGTTCGACAACCACCAGAGTATTACCACGTTGTCGCAGTCGGCGCATAGCCTCGATTAACTTTCCTGTATCGCGGGGGTGCAGACCAACAGTCGGTTCATCCAACACAAACAACGTCTCCGTTAATGAAGCCCCTAAACAAGTCGTCAAACTTACGCGCTCAATCTCGCCGCCGGACAGAGTACGCGTCAACCGATTAGCAGTCAGGTACCCCAAGCCCACTTCGTTCAGATAAGCCACACGGCTCCTCAATTCTTCAGCAGCGTTCTTCATGCCCGGTTCCACAGCCATTGTCGGCATCACATGTTCATCAATCCACGACAATAGGTTACTCATCGGCATAGCATGTAGCTCGGGCAATGTCTTTCCCCCCACAGTAAAGCACAAAGCCTCAGGACGCAGGCGATCTCCATGACAAGATGGGCAAGTCGAATAGACACGGAAATGACTCAACCACACCCGTATCATCATCTTGTGCGTCTGCGCTTCCAGCGCTTTGAAAAAGCCCTCTAGTCCATACCATTTGTCTACTTCCCACGCATGCCGCCAATCGTCCGTTTCCCCTTTCATCACCCATTCCCGTTCACGACTGCTCAAGTCTTTCCACGGCACATTGGTGCGTATTCCCCCGCACCGTTTGATAGCCCGCATCATATCGCGTTTACATTCAGCAACCCGACCCGATTCAAAAATATGCAGAGCCCCATCCGCTAAACTCAATTCTGGGTTGATCGCCCGCGAGTAATCAATTGAAATCAAACGACCGTAACCCCGGCAAACCGGACAGGCACCCAACGGAGAATTCGAGGAAAACAGCCCAGGTTCTGGCTCCATCAGAGGAAACCAGTCACCACGATACGCTATTGGTTCGGCCCACGTCTTGTCTTTTTTCCCAACAACAATCCACACCACGCGTCCACCTAAAGACATAGCCGTTTCTACGGCCTCTAATAAACGCTTACGACGTTCCCCTTGCTGATTTCCATCCACCTTCACCCGATCTTGTATCACCAAAATACACCTCGATTCGTCCAATTCAGCTACACCAGGCGCCAAGTCCGCAGCGTTTCCATCATCTAAACGAACCGGACGACCATGAATCCAAACACGCCCGTACCCTTGAGCCAACAAATCGTTTCGCATCGTCTCATCGGTCACCCCATCGGGTTTTTTCACCGCAAAGGCCACAATCACTTCCGTATTTACGGGCAGTTCGTACACCTTGTCGCACACGTCTGCGGGGCTCATTGGTCGCACTTCTCTCCCAGTTGCAGGATCGTGACCCGTCGCCAAGCGCGAAAAGATGAACTTCCAATACTCCTGCAATCCCGTCATCGTCCCGACCGTCGACCTCGACGTACGAATCGAATTTCTCTGCTGCAATGCAATTGCAGGTAGAATCGAATCAATCTCGTCCACATCAGGCTTCTTCATGCGGTCCATAAACTGCCGCACGTAGGGCGAAAATGTTTCCATGTACCGCCTCTGGCCCTCGGCATATAACGTATGCATCGCCAAACTCGTTTTACCAGACCCCGACGGGCCAGTTACTACCGTTAACGCGCCAAGCGGTATGTCCACATTCACCTCGCGGAGGTTGTGTTCGCGAGCTCCACGAATCGATATGCGGTTTCCCACTCTGTTCATGAATATAGAAGGTACTCTTACCACCCTAACCATGCCAGGCTTCAACAAGTCATGCCTTTTTCAGCCCCTTTCTTGCATAATATGACACGTTTTCTAAAGATTTTACACCATCTATGCAACGCGCACAGGTCCCCAGTGTTCTTACAACTAAGCGGGGAATTTCCGCTTGCACGGGGGACTCTGGACTTCGGGTTGATCAAGCTTTGCCATTGTCATTCGGAGTCAATCGTGTATCATCATGTTAACAGGCATTTCATTGACGTTCATGGAACAAACAGCACAACCGCTTCCTCTCCAATTCCTCCTCCAAGGGTACCGAATCACCTCCCTCCAGGAGACCACGGAATTATACCATCTTTACCAAGCTGTCTCGCCGGATGGACGTTCCGTTTTGATCCGAGAGTTCTGTCCTCAAGGAGTTACGCGTCGCCAAGAGGGTAGCTGCAAACTTGCTTTTTCAGCAGCAGACATCCAAACGATTGCCCAATCCAAATCCAATTTTCAAGCGCTCTACGAGCAAGACGCCCAATTAATTTCTGACCTAGGCACAATCTTCTACGTATACGATGAGGCCCAACAAATGCCCGTTGTTGCGACACGCCAGCGAGCCTCGTCTGTTCCCCAACTGTCCCCAGCCGAACGCGCTGCAATGACAGGAGCCAACGGTCCCCATGATTACAAGCCCAAAAAGGCAGGAGCAGGGTTCATGCCACTTGTCGTTTTGGGATTGGCCGCCGTCGTCGTCTACCTCGGGTGGCAAATCATCAACATGGAGCCCCCTCCCCCGCCGCCCGTCGTAAAAAAAGATCCACCCCCCAAACCGCCGGCAAAAATCAAGTATCTCCCCATTACTGAGAACGAAACACCCCCGCCGCCCGAAGAACCAGCCCCAGAAGTGGTGGAAGTTGATGAGCCTGAAGAAGAGCCAGAGCCCGATTACTCTGCTTCTGAAGATCTGCAGAAACTGGAACGCGAAGTTATGTTAGCCCTTGGCAAAAACAAAGGTAAAATCAACGAAGTTGTCATCAATGCCTACGCCAAGTACGCAGAAAAATACATTCGCGAATACCTTGAACTCCGTGGATCTCGATTTTCGCCTGCTTTCGAAAAATGGATGAAAGACACCGGGCATCAAAAAGAGATTTTTGCTAATTTTTACCCACCCGACCCGAGTGTTGCCACTAATGCCGACATTTTGATCAATGCCGTTGGAGAAAAAGCGTGGAAATACGATCAACTTGTCATTGCCTTTGCAGTAGGCAGGCGACAGATCGGCATGGGCAGTTTTGATCTTGGGAAACAAGGGAAATTCCTCAGTGAATACATCAACGCTGCTTCAGCCTCCAAAGGCTGGGGTAGCCCCGCCGATCTCTTTATCGCGGGTCAGCCGCCTATCAATTTTTATGGCGTCAACCCAGGTAGTGTCGACTACAAAGCCTACAATGTTGTTGCAGCATACCTTACCAATAAAAATCTCACCCCAAAGCAAGCCTGGGTAAACAAAGAGGATACCATCAAAAATTTAGCTGACCAAGGGATTTCTGAAAAGAACCTCGCCAGTCTCCTTCAGGAACACCTCTACCGCACGCGCCAGGTACGCCGCAAACGCGATGCTTTCCCTCAACCAGCGGATTTTTTCCTTTATCTCGTTTCCAAATATGAGAATATCAATAAAATCCGCGATGTCAACAAACGCTCGGTAGAGTGGAAGGGAGTGCCGCTAGACTTCACCCCATGGCTAGCAATGCTTCCTCTTAGCGAGACACGCCCGATACGTGAATGCGAGTACGTATGGGATCGTTACCTTGGTAAATACGGAGAGCCTCGTATTTGGTTCTATGGGCCCTATCGGCGAGATGACGATCCCGAGCCTCCGGTACTGTTCTCAATGGATCCATCGCCAGATTGGAGCTACGATGCCTACCCTAGTTGCATTTACGTTGGTGGAGTTTGTGGCACGATGTCTCTGATAGCCCGAGATGCTTCTATAGCTCTCGGCATCCCCACGCCACCGGCAGGTCAACCCGGCCACGGCAATCTCATGACGTTCCACTACAACGCTAACGGCAGCATTCTCACCGTTGACCAATCAGTCGATACGCTGAAGGTCACAACAGGTCCCCTCTACTTGCGCGACACCACAACCAAACGCGCAGGCTACGGCGAGTATCACGTGGGCCTTGCCGCTAGTATGAACTTAAATGACAACGACTGGATGGACAGCCGCCTTGCTATGAACGTCTATAAGATGGCTAAAGAGAAAGAAGCTCCGGAAGCCGTTCTCGAGGTCACCCTCAAAGAAGTGCTCCGTCTCAATCCCTTCTTTACCGATGCCTGGTACATGCTCTTCGCGCGACGAGGAGAAGACCTGAAAGCAGCTATCGCCTGCGTTGAAGACATTAACAAAGCTATCCCAGAGGGCAATAGCGTATCCAAACTATGGCAACGCAAAAAGAGTGGAGGTAAAATGGGTAAAACCAGCCGCAATTATCGCGACAGGCTCAACAACCAGGCCCATGAATATACCGACACCCTTAGTTCAGCTTTAATAGAGTTGGCTATGGAAAAGCCACTGCCCAACTACACTAAGCGCGAGTGGGAAAAGGTACTCGACTGGATGCGCAACAGGGCCAAGAAGAGTATTTACCCCGATATGGAGCAGGGGTATCAGATCGCCTTAGCCAAAACTCAAGGGTATGCCCCGATCATGAAGAGCGTCGATAAAGAATTCGAGTCCCTCGTCCGCGAAGTCACACGAAAGTCAAAAACCCGCCGTCGCGCTAAAAAATCTCCGGAAGATATCATGGAACAATTAACCCTGGAAATCAATGCCGCCGTCATGGTGTTGCCTCAGGAAGAATCCGTGCCATGGCTCCGCAAAATGATCGACGAATCCCCTGCTGCCATTCAGTACAAACGGAAAGACAATGGCGCCAAAATCACCGATTTTTACGACTGTCTCACCAAGCATTACATTCGACTAGCCAACAATCAGCTCGCTAACGAAGTGCGTACACTCATGAAACAACAGGAACAAGATTTCCTCGCTAAGATGAAAGCAGGAGAACTCGAAGAAAGCTAATTGATCAGACTCTCCCTCTCGCCAATTGACTCACCCAATTGGTTGGACCATAGCCTCTCCCAAGGCGACCGATTAGCCCAAACATTTTTGTCAGAATGATCTACCGCGCAGTTGATACAGTTAATCGATGCGCGTGGAGAGCGTTAGGAATTCAGTAAAATTTCAGGTTTTCAGATCATTCATCCATTAAAAATACAACATAGATTTCCAAAATATATACTAATTTTTCATCATCTCTCTATAAGAAAAATACCTCTGAGTTGACATGTTGAGAGGATTTTTTATCTTTCTCTGAAGATGATAAAAACGTCAGCCATTTTAATTAAGAGTAGCCTTTTGGCATTGTGTTCAGTACTAGAAACTTGGGCAGGCGTCCATATCGACATGAATCGAGCGACATTACCAGTGCTTGCCGACGAGCGCCTCAACCATGTTGGTTACATTCGCATCACCCCTGACAGTACTGACACCCCCAAACGCCTCACGGGCATCTCCTGGTCTCTGGCTGGTACCAGTTGCCTAGAATCTATCGAAGAGATCGCTCTTTACGCATGTAACGACTCAGGTAAAATCGATCAATCGCGACTTGCCGCCGTTACACGAGTCATCTCGGAATCTGGGCAATTCAAGCTCAACATACCATTGCCCCAAGGGGCCTCCTGCTGGGCCTTCGCGGTCAACACCAAGCCCACTCTCCCACTCGGGGCCCGCGTCAATCTCAACTGCACTCGAGTATCTCTAGATGGGCAACAGCAAACGATTGAGCCCCGTTTCCGAGAAGGATTGAGGACAGGGATCGCCCTGCGCAAACATCGTCAGGATGGCGTGCATACCTCTCGCATTCCCGGGTTAGTCGTCACCAAGCGAGGTACCCTACTGGCTATTTATGACGCCCGTTGGGAATCTGGACGAGATCTGCAAGGGGACATCGACATTGCTTTGAATCGCAGTGAAGACGGAGGACAGAGCTGGCAGCCGATGCAAATCGTACTTGACCAGGGGACCTGGGGAGGGCTTCCTGAGCGATTCAACGGAGTTAGCGACGCCAGTATCCTCGTCGATGAAAAAAGCGGCGCCATTTTTGTGGCAGGATTGTGGATGCACGGGATTCTGGATGGGCCAACCGGTCAGTGGGTTGAGGGACTAAACGAAGACAGCACCCAATGGAGTCACCAATGGGTAGGCAAGGGTTCACAACCAGGGTTTGGCGTCAAACAAACCAGCCAATTTCTCATCGCCCGCAGCGACGACGACGGGAAGACGTGGAGTTCCCCGGTCAACATCACCTCGATCATAAAAAAGCGAGACTGGTGGCTCATCGCCCCTGCCCCCGGGCGAGGCATCGTCTTGAAGAACGGTATTCTCGTTTTCCCTTCGCAAGGTCGAGATGCCGAAGGGCAACCGTTCTCGAATATCACCTATAGCAGTGATGGCGGTAAAACCTGGATCACCAGTAATCCGGCTTATTCCAACACCACCGAATGCGCAGTTGTACAACTTGATCATGGAGAACTTATGCTGAACATGCGAGACAACAGGAACCGTTACAAAAACGGGCCTAATGGCAGACGCATCAGCGTCACCAATGATCTCGGCAAAACCTGGCGCGAACACCCAACCTCGCGTTCAGCCTTGCCCGAATCAGTCTGCATGGCTTCCCTGCACCGCCACGAATATGTCTCCCCCGACGGACGGAAACAAACCATCCTCGCCTTTACCAACCCTAATTCAACCACCGACCGCTCACACATCACCCTCAAACTCAGCCTCGACAATGGAAATTCTTGGCCTCGGGAATATTGGGTCTTGCTCGATGAATGGGGAGGTTTTGGGTATTCTTGCATTGCTTCGATTGATGACCATACCATAGGAGTCGTCTACGAAGGAAGTGGCGCCCAGATCGTCTTCCAGCGTATCAATCTGAACGAGATACTTGAAGGAAGTAAGCAGCACTGAAACGACCGATCCAAGTTTTCCCAGGAAGCAGAATTTTGTCCTCAGCCTCCTTGGTCAATAGAGGAGGAATATTGTTTCTACCGATCGATATCCATCAACAAGATCACACCAGGACAGAATATTAGGATTTACGGCCATTCCTGTTGTCACTTTTTTCCTAGATAAATTCTCGGTGACGCATTAGGACAAAATATTCTGAAAGGCCAGGCTAAGACGAATCGTATTGAACGCAAATGAACATGCGACAATTGATTCAAACCGCCGGACTAGTCGGGTTATTGTGGACAACGTTAGCAACTCCGTCATTTAGCTTGACGATGGCAGAGCGTTATCGGAATGTCGACCACTACAGGGCCTATTATGAATCAGGTTGCCAGTGGGGGTATGTCGAACCCGCATGGGTAGAGGGGGCAGACGCCATGATTTACCCAGCGTGGAGTCAGGGGAAGAAAACATTCATATATGTCGACTGCAAAACAGGAAGAAAGAAACCAGCTTTCGACCACGAACACCTAGCAGGAGAATTGAGTCGCCTCACTAACAAACGAATCAACCCCTACGCCTTGCCATTCAATCGAGTCACAGGGACTTCCACAGCGTTGAGTTTTCAAGTCGACAAGAAAACCTATTTTTACAATTCCGTCGATAAAAAGTTGAGCGAAACGGCGCCAATTTCCCGGGATCAAGACAAACGCCAATTCCGGTCCAAAGACCGCCCCCAATCGCCTCGGCGTTCTGCCCATGCACAGCACGAAGCATACATCAAAGACAACAACCTTTTCATCAAGAACCTCAAAACAGGTCAAGAAACGCAGTTATCGACAGATGGTACGGCCGAAAATCCCTATGTCATGCCTGCCGTGTGGTCGCCAGATTTTCAAAAACTAGTATGTTGTCGCAGAACAGTAACGCAAACGAGGCAGATTCCCCTCATCGAGTCTTCTCCAAAAGACCAGACGCAACCCAAGTGGAAATTAATCAATTACATCAAGCCTGGGGATCCTCTACCCATAGCCCAACCAGTCTTATTCGACCTAAAATCTGGAACCCAACATCGCGCAATTAATGTGCCTGATCTCGACAAACAGTATTTTCTAGGGCATATCAAATGGGCCAACGACAGCCGAAGTTTCACTTTTGATTACAACAAGCGAGGCCACAGTTCTTATATTGTTTACAAAACAGACACACGAGACGCACAGGCTCGGCCTTTGATTACAGAGACGTTTTCGACTTTTGTCAATTACACCCAGTTGTACCGATATGATCTAGATAGAAGAAATGAAATCCTCTGGATTTCCGAGCGCGACGGCTGGCGGCACCTCTACCTCATCGATTACAAAACCGGGAACATCATCCGCCAAGTGACCTCTGGATCATGGGTCGTCAAACGAGTTCTGCATGTTGACGAGAAGAATCGCGAGGTATTGCTTATTGGATGCGGGCGCACAGAGGGAGAAGATCCCTATCTTGAAAAACTCTACCGAGTCAACCTCGACACAGGAAGGCTTGTTTGCCTAACTCCGGAAAATGCCAACCACCAAATTCAATTTTCGCCGGATTTCCATTGGTTTGTCGACACAGCGTCTCGAGTCGATTTACCAGCCTCAACCTACTTACGATCAACAGCTACTGGAGCAGTTATAACGCCGCTCGAAACCTCGAACATTGAGCCAGCACTAACCCGCGGTTGGAAGAAACCCATTGTCTTCAGCGGGAAAGGGCGCGACGGCAAAACAGATATTTGGGGAATGATAGCATTACCACCCGATTTCAAACGCGGCCAAAAATATCCAGTTATTGAATACATTTATGCAGGGCCACACGATTCTCACGTGCCGAAGACATTCAACATCCAGCATGAGATGATGCGGATGACAGAGTTGGGGTTCATCACAGTCATGATAGACGGAATGGGGACGTCTAATCGTTCGAAGAAGTTCCATGATGTTTGCTGGAAAAACCTGAAAGACGCCGGTTTTCCAGACCGTATCGCTTGGATGAAACAGGCAGCTAAGTTATACCCGGAAATGGATTTGACTCGCGTAGGTATCTACGGGACTTCAGCAGGGGGTCAAAATACCATGTCTGCTCTGCTTTTCCATCCCGAATGGTACAAAGTTGGCGTAGCTTCTTGCGGGTGCCACGACAACCGCATGGACAAAATCTGGTGGAATGAACAATGGATGGGTTACCCCATTGGAAAGCAATATGAAGAATCTTCTAATGTTGTCAATGCCAGCAAGTTGCAAGGCGAACTTATGCTAATCTTGGGAGAACTCGACGACAATGTCGATCCAGCCTCGACCATACAAGTAGTCAACGCTTTAATCAAAGCTGATAAAAACTTCGAGTTTGTACTTGTTCCAGGAGCAAAACATACAGCCGGCGAACGTTTTGGAGAACTCAAACGCCGAGATTTCTTCGTCAAACACCTATTGGGAGTTGATCCGCCTAATCGTAATGCACCACATTCCCCAAAAAACAAAGTGCAACAGTAATTACACATCTAGCATTTATTGTTCCAATTAACAGTTTGGCCATTCTATAATCTGTTAACTCTAGCCTAGTACATTAGTTTTTCCACTTGAGTAGATCAAAAATTGTTTAATAAAGGCACTATGAAATGGAAACGATTCTTCTTTTTGATGGGGATTGTTGTTGCAGGAGGCGTCGCTGGGATTTCCCCGATCTCGGCAGCCGACCTACCAATGAACGCTCCCATCTTTTCGCCTTCCAGCCGAAATGCACTCCATATCGACCAAGACAAGCCAGCAGGTATTTGGAATTGGGATTCAGTTGAAAAACTCGACATGCCAGATGGTTTTCCCACCTCCAAAGCCAGGTGGAATGTTGAATCTGAAGCCGAAAAGCGCGACCGTCTGCAATCGCTCTGCACCGCATGGGAAAAAGCCGATCCCGTCACACTCAAAGCCTGTCCAGCAGCAGTTGATTTTCCAGGTATTCCTGGCAATGGCAACGAGGTACGTCTGGTATCCCGCGCAGTTACGATCGACCCAACGATAGGCGGCTGGCACAGTACCGGACTTTACGCCCCCCCAGGAGTTCGAGTCTCCGTCACTTTTCCCGACAGAGTAAAACTCACCACAGCCAAAGGGAAACAGTCACGTTACAGTGTTCGCATTGGTTGCCATAAAGACCGATTGAGCAAACGGCACAAACAATGGAGTCGTCTTCCGAGAATCACGATAGAAAAGCCAGTTCGTTCAACAACTTGCGAGATTACTAACCCCATGGGAGGATTGATCTATGTCTGCGTCAATGGACTCCAAAAAGGAGAAAAACCTTTCACCGTACAAATCTCGCATGGGACACCCAGTCCTATTTACATCATGGGGAGAACGAGCCTCCAAGAGTGGAAAAACCAATTGAAAGAAACCGCCTCTCCCTGGGGTGAAATTCAGACGCCCCGTCTTACGGTCACCTTGTCTCGTGAACAATTGGCACAATGCCCCGATGTCAAGAGTATCGCCGAATGCCTCCAGAAAAACATGGCATTGGAAGATTGGCTAATAGCCTGGGATCAACAACCCGACCGCCTAAGGACCCCCATGCGCATCGTAGTCGACCGCCAGATCTCCGCTGGAGCCGGGCATTCAGGTTACCCAGCCATGGGCCACATGTCCTGGGGCAAACCAATTGCCACGGGTACATTACTGACGCGAGGTAGTTGGGGATTCTGGCACGAACTCGGGCACAATCATCAAACACCACCATTCCGCCTAGATGGAATGGGAGAAGTAACAGTCAACTTATTTTCTATGATCTGCCAAGTCGAAGGTATTGGCTTGGCTTATGAAGATTCCTGGGGTGGGCTTCGAGGGAAAGGCCTCAAAAAGCAACTCAAAGAATTCTTCACAGGGGCAGAGAGTTTCCTCGATTCCAACAGCCACAGTTTACGCCTGACTTTCTTTGTCGATATAATGAAAGGGCTCGGATTCAAGCCATTTCGAGCAGCCGCTATTGCCTATCACAAAAATCCCTACGATCCGAAGAAAACCTCGAATGCAGAAAAATGGGATTGGCTCATGGTTGAACTTTCTCGCGGAGCAGGGAAAAACCTTTCTCGTTATTTTGAAGTCTGGAAAGTGCCTGTTTCAAAATCAGCACAAGACAAAGTAGCCAATTTGCCAGTTTGGCTTCCATCGTCTGATTACCCGGCTTGCTATGCCCAATAAGGCCCCCGACGGAGTATACAGGAGACATTCCACCAGTTTATCTGACGAGCTTTTTTAATGATAAGGAAGCCAGGAAACGCCCGTACACCCTTCATCGGCTTAACGAAGAATAATTTATAAAACGCAGTCAACCTTTAGTCTGGAAGGAATAGTGCTTGCCACAGCGGCTTCGTCCATGTAGATATCGCCGTGTCATGACAAATCATTCAACTGCTTTTTCAGCAGAAGGCCGTGCCATTTCCATGGAAAACGGAACGTTGCAAGTTCCAGATACACCTATCATTCCCTTTATCATTGGCGATGGCGTTGGTCCGGAAATTTGGTCAGCCACTTCAACAGTAGTCGATGCGGCCGTTACACGCGCTTACAACAATAAACGCGCAATCGTCTGGCATGAAGTTTATGCCGGACAAAAGGCATTCGATTTATACGGGACGTGGCTCCCAGAGCAAACGATGGAAGCCTTTCGGCAATACAAAGTAGGCATCAAAGGGCCGTTGACAACGCCTGTCGGCAAAGGTATTCGCAGTCTCAATGTAGCTCTGCGCCAAGGACTCGATCTATTTACCTGTTTACGACCAGTACGCTACTTTAAGGGAATCGAAACGCCCGTCAAAGATCCCTCAAAAATCGACATGGTTGTTTTCCGTGAAAATACAGAAGACATCTATGCTGGTATCGAATTTGAGCAAGGCTCGGAAGATTGCACCCGTTTTCGCTCTCTTTTGCAGCAAGAATTCCCTGATCGATTCTCAAAAATCCGCTTTCCTGAGACCTCAGGATTCGGCGTCAAGCCCGTATCTCGCGAAGGGACCGAACGACTCGTACGAGCCGCAATCCAATATGCTATCGATAACAACAGAGCTAGCGTAACACTTGTCCACAAAGGTAATATTATGAAATTTACAGAAGGCAGCTTTCGCGATTGGGGTTACGCAGTTGCCGAACGTGAATTCAGCGCTGAAAAGATAGGCGATAGCACCTGGAGACGTTTACCCAATGGCATAGTCATCAAAGATTGCATTGCAGATGCTTTTCTTCAAGAAATTCTTCTGCATCCATCTTCGTTTGATGTCATTGCAACCCTCAACCTCAACGGTGATTACATTTCAGATGCCCTTGCAGCTCAAGTAGGAGGCATCGGTATCGCCCCAGGGGGAAACATCAATTTCTTAACTGGCCACGCCGTCTTTGAAGCTACTCATGGTACAGCGCCTCGTATTGCAGGGTTAGATCAGGCCAATCCGTGTTCTCTGCTCTTGTCTGCCGAAATGATGTTGCGCTATCTAGGGTGGACTGAAGCAGCCGAGCTCCTCATTCAGGTCATAGATACAGCTATCGCCAACAAAAAGGTCACCGCCGATCTTGCTGAAATGATTCCTGATGCTACAGCTCTCAAGTGTTCTGAATTCGCTCGAGAACTCGTCAAACTCCTCTTTTAAGTCTTAATTTTAGTGCCTTTCGAGAAAGGCAGTCATTTTTGTTCAAGTCCTTGGAAACTCGCCAGGGACTTGAGATGTAAAAGAGTAAAAAAATCTTGTTTGACCTGTTATGGATTTGCTTTTACCCAGTAATTCATGTTAGTTTTTAGTCGCCATGTTCCTCTCCGGCCAACACTTCTTTTTTTACTCATCTCTAACTCTTCTCGCCTTTTTAGCAACGAGCTTTGAGGTCACAGCAGCAAGCCCTGATCAACAATCTGAGCCAGGCAAAGAGACAGTCCACAAAGGTCAAGATTATGTTGACAACCAGTTGCCGCTCTCTGGCATGACAACGATGGAACTCCAAAACGAAGTTAACAAGGGGAACTACATGGCAGCGTTGCAACTTGCTCTATACTGGAGACTGAAGGTTGACGGAGGCAAAAATATGTCTCTTGAATCCATAGAAGCTAATTATCAGACCCAAAAATGGTTAGAAAAAGCCCAACCATCAGATCATCCGGTTGTCGCACTTTATCAAGCAGTTCAACAGGAAAATTCCAAAATTTGGGATGCACAGGGAACTCTGCCTCAAAACGTTCAACAAACTCTTGAGGACTGTAGGACATTAGCTCGACAAGGGAATTTTGAAGCGATTGAGGCATTGTCCAACTTGACCCAGCCAGATGAGCAAGAAACGCGCCTCTGGGTTAAAGCACTGAAGCGAAAAGTTGAACAAGATCATAACATGGAAGCAGCCGCCCAACTCGCTAACCTTTGCCTATTTAGTATTGCAGGCAATACTCAAGATCCTCAGATAGGGTTGTACTATGCAGAGCTCGCCGCTAAAGCCAACAATATCGAAGGCATGTTCATTTTAGGTAAAGCGCTCAGATACGGGATGGGAGATTCTGACCGTACTGATGAAGGAATCCAATGGCTTCAGAAAGCAGCCCAATTAGGTCATGTCAATGCAATTAAAATTCTCCTCAACGATGTCCACCTGGCAGATGAGACACAAGAAAGCCAAGATATAGTCAAGCAAGAACAAGAGTGGGAAAAGTTGCTTTGCAAACGAGGTCAGGTTGACACCCTCGTCGCTCGAGGCCTCGATTTGATCGAGCAAAAAGAGCATCTCAACGAGGGAGTTGTTTTACTCCAACGAGCAGCGGACCAAGATAGTTTCGAAGCGATCGAGGCTCTAGCTCAGTACTATGAGGAACTTTCGCACAACACACCAGAAGATGAAAACAAAGCAGCACTCGAAGCCAGCAAAGCATACCGTTTAGCAGAAAAGCTTGCTGAAAAGGGAGGGGTTCAAGGAATGATCCGTCTTGCAGAATATTACGAACGAGGATTCGGAACAGCAAAAGATTTTGGAAAAACAATTGAGTGGCTTCAAAAAGCCAGTGCTATGGATTCCCAACGTGCTAAAATCAAATACGCTCGATGTCTCTTGAATGGGATTGGAGGAAAAGTCGATAAACAAAAAGCCTTTGATCTTCTTTCAGAAGTGAAAGAAGATGCACCGGATACTCCGGATCTTGATTTCATGTTAGGATATATGTATGAAGAAGGATTTGGGGATACGCCACCTAATCTTGCAGCGGCATGTAAATACTACACACAAGGAGCCGAAAAAGGAGATTCTCGAGCTATGAATAACCTTGCCTCAATGTATGAAACAGGATCTGGAATGAAAAAGGATCTCGACCAAGCCCTCAAATGGTACAAGAAATCTGCGGAACTAGGCAATAAAGATGCCCAAATCAACTTAAAGCGGCTCAAATCCATCAATAATATCTCGGTAAAGATTCCAGAGAATTGATCTCGTTCTCTTTTTATCTTCCGCATGCTCAAAAAGATTTTCATCTACTTTTGTCAAATTTTGGTCTATCTAGCGATTGCCTTGATTCCGATCGCTTGGTACTTGTACCACATAAACGATTATGGATTTTATGAAGCGATCATCAAGGCTCTTGTCGCAGCTCTTGTCATAGCAGTTTTCCTTCGAGTTTGTTTGTTGCCGGCCATTGGGAATATCATCACAGAGACCCTCTTTTCAGCTCATTCATTTCCTGACGAAGCCAAAGAACTCGCTCTGGCACGCAATCTACTCGCGCAAGGTAAACTTAATGAAGCATGCCAAACACTCGAGCAATATGCAAAAAATAATCCTGGGTACCTCAAAGCCTGGGATGCTTATATTTCCTTTCTTTTGGATCCGATGAAAGACTATAAACGGGCAGTTGCCGTGATGGAAGAATGTTCTCAATCGAAACGGTGGAATGCAGAAGATCGAGCCTGGTTCCTTTACCGTTGTGGCAAAATTTACGAGAACCACCTGTCCCAGCACACACAAGCAGTCAACTGCTGGCAAAAAGCAGCTAAAAAATATCCCAAGACAGCTTTTGGTCGAGAAGCCGCCAATAAACTGGCCCATCCTAGTTAAATCAACAGCATCAGCAATCTCTCACTTCGACGAATATTCTTAATTTTTTCTCATGATTCCATCTCTCCCACAACAGACTCCTCAAGAACGCATTGCTTGGCTCCGTTCAGAGCTCGAACGCCACAATCGCCTCTATTATATTCAAGCCGACCCGGAAATCTCTGATAGCGAATACGATGCTTTGTTTCGCGAACTCGAAGGACTCGAACATTCCCATCCGGAACTAGATTCACCCAATTCTCCCACAAAACGCGTCGGTGGAGCGCCCCAAGAGGAATTTGCTTCTATCCAGCACCAAACGCCCATGTTGTCCATCGATGATATTTTTGAGCATTCGGGATCAGAGGAACCGGATCAGGAATTGATCGATTATTACGAACGGACCTGTCAACTAGCAGGAGAGTCTCGGTTAGACGTTACCGTTGAGCCCAAAATTGACGGAGTCGCCATAACCCTTATGTATCAGAATGGTCAGCTCGCCTACGCAGCGACACGTGGGGATGGCCATGTGGGAGACGACATTACAGCCAACGCCCGAACTATCCGCTCCATTCCTTTGTTTCTCCAAAGTCATTTTTTGCCGGAAGTTCTCGAGGTACGAGGAGAAATCTTCATGCCCAAAGAGGATTTTGCCCGACTCAATGCAGAGCGCGATATGAATGGAGAACCAGCTTTTGCCAACCCCCGCAATGCCGCAGCCGGTACGCTAAAACTACTAGACTCTCGTCAAGTTGCCAAGAGACCATTAGCCTTTATCGCCCATGGAATAGGAAGTTACCACGGGCCCAGACTCAACAATGCCGACGACTTTCAACGGTTGCTCCAAGAATGTGGTCTTCCCTGCAATACCCCCGTGCTAAAAGCCACTTCTCTCGATGAAGTTCGTCAGGCAGTACGACAAATCGATCAATTGCGCCACACCCTTCCCTTTGGGACAGACGGAGCCGTTGTAAAACTGTACGATTTCACACTTCGAGAACAGTTAGGAGCCACAGCGAGGGCACCCCGTTGGGCCGCCGCTTACAAATTTCCGCCAGAGCAAAAAGCCACCCTTCTCAAAGCTATTTCTATTCAGGTAGGACGAACAGGAGTATTAACACCAGTAGCCGAGCTCTCGCCAATTCGGCTCTCCGGGACAACAGTCTCACGTGCAACCCTGCATAACCAGGATGAAATTTCGCGCAAAGACATTCGCATAGGCGACACAGTTATCGTTGAAAAAGCGGGAGAAATTATTCCAGCCATTATTCGCATTGTTCCAGAAAAACGCCCTACCGATGCGCAACCTTATTCAATAGTCAAAGCAGTTCAGGGGATGTGCCCAGCCTGTGGGGCACCGATTTCGCAACAAGAAGGAATGGTTGCCTGGAAATGTACCAATTTTACCTGTCCAGCTCAGGCCGTTTCTCGCATTACACATTTTTGTTCACGAGCAGCTCTTGACATCGAGAGTATTGGAACTTCGGCAGCGGAAGCGCTCGTGGAGGCCCGATTGGCTCATTCTCCGCTCGATCTATTTGATCTTAGTATCGATCAACTGGCAGGATTAAATCTTGGAACTGTCGATGAGCCCAGACGTTTTGGCGAAAAAAATGCACGCAAAGCTTGGGAAGCGCTACACACAGCAGCGCCCAACTTGCCACTCGACCGTTGGGTGACCGCATTCGGCATTCCTCAAGTTGGAGAAGTCATAGCTCACTCGTTAGCAGCAACTCACGCTAGTTTAGTCCAGTTGTCTGATTCGCCTTATCTAAGGGATCTAATTCGTTTAGATAATTTACTCAATCAACTACAGTTAGCAAACCCCAATACTCGAGCCAATAAAAAACTCATTCGAGAAGCTCCAGACAGCGAAGTCAATATCCAGCAAAACTTTGTCTCTTTGCTGAATACCTACACGTCAACCGCACGACCATGGCTCGAACGCGGCTACATTCGAGAGCTCAAAAACAAAGTAGGGAAAATACCAGCCTATGGTTCAGATATCGGAGTTTCAGCTGCACGAGAAATCATTAATTTCTTTGCGTCACAAGCCGGGCGCAGAGTCCTCCAGAAACTCGACCAACTGGATATTACCCCACCATCTCCCACATATCGGGCCTATGCGAATGAACAAAACCAAGGACTCTTAGAGGGCAAATCGTTCGTCATTACAGGAACACTCAGTCAACCTCGCAGTTATTTCGAGAAACTCATAGCAGAGCATGGGGGTAAAGTTTCATCAGCCATTTCTCAGGCTTCATCCTATTTGTTAGCAGGCAAAGGAGGGGGATCTAAACGAGCGAAAGCCGTTCAGTGGGGAATCTCTATCATTTCCGAAGAGGACTTCATGAAGATGATCCACTCGTAAAAGTCATTCATACACGCTTCATTCCTATGGCATTCATCATTCTCGGAGTTACCGGTTCCATTGCTGCTTATAAAGCGGCTGATCTCTGTTCTCGCCTCGTCAAATCAGGACACGATGTCCACTGCGTTTGCACAGCTAAAGCATGCGAATTCATCACACCTTTGACTTTGCAAACAATATCACGCAATCGTGTCTTTACTTCATTCGACGATGAAAAGAACGAATGGATTCCCCCTCATATCAGCATGACCGACAAAGCCGCTCTTCTCGTCGTGGCCCCCGCCACAGCCAATACCATCGCTCACATGGCTTACGGATTCGCTCATGATATACTAGGGGCAGTCTACCTGGCGACACAAAGCCCAATTCTCATCTGTCCAGCTATGAATACGCGCATGTGGACCCACCCAGCAACACAACATAACAAAAGAATTTTAGCAAGTCGCCCTAACCATTACATTTTGGGACCCGCCTCTGAAGGAGTTCTCGCTTGTGGAGCTCGAGGTGCAGGGAAACTTGTGCCAGTCGACACCATTGTGCAAGCGATCCAAGATATTCTGGATGGCCATTCGCCGACGCAATGTATTTAATGCGCATTTTTTACTTTTTACGCGTTGTGCAATGACTTATGATATCGACATGAAAGCGGCAGTTCTTTTCATGATGCTTGCATGTTGTCTGTGTTCCTGTGAGACCAAGTTCCCGATCAGTTTTCATATGGAGCAGAAAGACGATTTGGGCAAATCATTCAAAGCAGTCGATAAATTCACCATTCGCGAAAAGAACAAAGTTTTTGACCGAGCGCCCTTTCTTTCTGGCAACGATATGCAGAGTTACCGTTCTTTTCCGGCGCAAGATGGGACTTACGGTGTCGTATTCAATGTAAAAAGGATGATGTGGTCGCGTCTGGAAGCTTTCACAACCAATAATTTGGGTTCAGATATTCTCCCCATGGTTAATGGACATCCCATGGAAGTCACCCACCTCTACAACAAACCTATCACGTCGGGGAAAATAGTCATTTGGGGAGGGTTTACTCCGGCTGACTTAGCGGTTTTAGCCGACACCATACCGCCGGAAAACGAAGAAAAAGAGCAACCAATCCTTAATATTGCCGACTCGACTAAACCTAATTTAAGTGTCAGCCCGCAAGAATGGGCAGAGCGACAAAAAGAAAAAGCCGAGGAAGTAGAGGAGCGCAAGGTGATCTCAGAAAAACGAGGGAGATTCTAAAACCGTGCGGAAACAGTTTCACATCCCTTCAGCTGCTTTGTTTTACGGACTCTTGGCCGTCTTTTTTTCCATGTCGGCCAAGGCGGTTTTTATTCGTCTTCCAACTCAAAATGATGCTATATTCCATAGCAAACCCGAAGCATTCTACATGTACGTTGATAGGACTTTCGGAGGGGTCAAAAGCAAACCATGGCAAGGCGGCCAGTACGGATTCGTTCGTACACTAGTCAAAACTCAGGCAGGACCTATCGCGACCAAATTTCACGAGGGTATTGACATCAGACCAATTAAGTACGATGCAAAAGGCAATCCTCTAGATGAAGTAAGGCCCGTAGCAGGAGGCAAGGTTGTTTATGTTTCGGATAATCCGAAACAGAGTTCTTATGGACGTTACATTGTCATCGAACACAAGTTACCAGAAGGTCCGCTTTATAGCCTTTATGCACATTTAGCCTCAATATCATGTCGCGTTGGAGAATATGTTGGCACCGGTAATACAATTGGTAAAATAGGGTATTCCGGCACAGGAATCAACAAGGAACGGGCCCATCTACATCTTGAATTAGCACTTTTACTCAACAAGGATTTTCAGGTTTGGTACGATTCTCGGAGACTGGGGACCCCCAACAGACATGGCATTTACAATGGATTAAACTTAGCAGGGTTTAACCCTAGCGACGCCCTGATGGTCAGCAATAACCAGAAGTCTTTTGAACTTAGTCAATATATTTCCTCGCTCAAGCCACAATACACAGTTCGAGTCCCTAACACAGGGATGTTGGATCTAGCCCAACGTTATCCATTTTTACTCCGCCAAGGGCCAGCACAACCAACATCTTGGGAAATAGCATTGACGGGAGAAGGGGTGCCAGTTTCCATCACACCTTCAACAGCCGCTTGTTCCTCTCCAGTTGTTATCCACGCCGTACCCCATCCGTTCAATCAATTGTACAGAACCGTCAACCGAGTTAAAGGATCTAGCAAAAAACCCATTCTCACACCATCAGGGCAAAGTTATATCAAGTTGTTGACTCTCGGCGCAGGCAAGTAAACCGAATGAAAACATACCTGCCTATGACATCCTTATTGTCTTATTTTCCACTCTGCCTTTTCTTAGTCCACACGTCAGTTTTGTTGTCTGTAGGGAAAGAGGCGACAATCATGTCGTCGCCGGATCCAGTCGTCTCAGGCAAAATTTCCATTTCCAGTCCAGCATTTCAACGCGGCCTTAAAGCACTCAAAGATCAATTGCCACTCATTGCCGTCAGGAATTTCCAGGATGCGCTACGAGTTCACGGTGGCAAATGGAATCAAAAACAATTAGAAGTAGTCAATCAATTTTTGGGAGAAGCCATGATACGTTCTGGCAAATACACAGAAGGGTTGCAAGTGCTCTCTTCACTACCACAGACTCCCGCCAACAACTATTGGACAGCGATTGGACTCATCGGACAAGGTTCACTCATTCGTGCCCTTCAATGGCTCACTCACACCGAAATTCCCAAAAATTCTCAGTGGGCCCCTTATTATTTGCAAACTCGAGCAGTCATTGCAGGTCGGCTCAATGATCAACAGTTGTTAGAAACCAGTCTTAAAGAACTCGTCTCCCTCCAAGCCGGCGCCATATCTGCCCGTGCAGCCATTTGGCTCGCAAGCCTGCACATGCAAAACAAACAATACGATCAGGCATTGGAGACATTAACACCCTTGTTAACTCGCCACGAAGATCCACCAGCCTGGTTGTCGAACCTCATTCCTCTAGTTCGCATCGTCCAAGCCCAAATCATGGGAGCTCAAGGTCAATGGGATCCAGCTATCGCCCAATTAAAAAATCTGGCTGAATCCCCTAAATTGCCAATCAAGTATAAAAATTTAGCACAAGTTACCATTGCTTTACTACATCTTGATCGAGATAAAGATCAGGCAAAGGCTCACACAGGTAAACCAGACGAACCATCCCCAGTTGAAGAGTCAACACCCGGCGATGAGTCAAATGTTGCGAAAAATTACCTAGGAGAAGATCAATTATTAGCTTTCATCTCCAGTAATCCTGATTCTCAATTGTTGACAGACGTATTCAGAGTTTTGTTGCAAGAGAAGACTTTTCAGTCAAATCCGCAAGCTTTAGAAAAATTGACCTCATGGGCTAACGACACAAACAGTACGCGACAGCCTCTTGCAGCTTACGCCCTCTGTGAAATTTTCAACCGGGAAAAAGATTACGAAGGCCTCATTTCTCTCACTCGCAAAACTTTAAAACAAGCTCCAGCACATCCTGCTTCAGAAGCCTTGCTCATCAAGACCCTGCACACATTACTCCAACTTGGGTATGTCGACCAAGCCGACAGTTTGCTCAAAGAATTTCCGTCGTTTCAATCAGTTGCAGTACGTTTCCAAGCAGGCAGAATCGCCTATGAACAACAACGATTCGAAGAGGCGCTGCAACTTTTTCAATCGACTTTTTGGGAAGGAGGCGACCGCCTCATGAATACCTCGCTGTATAATGCAACCTTAGCCGCTTTGGAATTGTCTGATCGAAACGCCCTCGATGCCATCATGCAGCAAGCAGTCATGGATTCTAATCTTCGAGAAAAACTTGCATACGAGCAAGCACATTATATTGCCCAACGCATGATGCCAGAAGCCCAACAAGCGCTTCAATCCATGATTAATGAATTTCCCAATTCTCCTTGGGTAATTCCAGCAAAGCTCGATCTGATCGAAGTGTTACTCAACCAAAATCCCCCTGACGTCAAAGAAGCAGCTCGTCAAATGAACTTATTCCCCAAGGATAAGTTGGATGCACAGGCTAAATTGAGATACGCACGGCTCAACATCATTCTTTTAGAAATTCAACAAAGTTGGGATAAAGCCATCCAGGCAGCGCGAGATGCACTCAAACAATATCCCGATGCCCCCTGTGCCGATGCAATTCAACTTAAGCTAGGAGAATTATTGTATAAAAGCGGGAGTTTCAACGAATCATTGTTAGTACTTCAGCCATTTAGCGAGCGGTATCCCGATTCAGATTTGAAGCGCCCAGCTATGTTTCTAGCTGGGCGAGCAGCCGAACAATGCAATACCCAGGATTCACTCGACACAGCTCTAGGACTATTCCAACAGTTAGCTGACACCCCTGGGAGGCTTTCTAGTTCCTCGAAAGTAGAAATTGCAGCACTACTGCTCAGGACAGGTAAGACTCAAGAAACGATCGATTATCTCAACCGCCTCCTTCAGCAACGACTTTCACAGCCGCTCAGGCTACAAGCACTATCTATCTTAGCAGAGGCTTGGGCCTCCATGGGGGATTCAGCACCAGATTCACTAGTAACAGCCAGAAGACTCTGTACCCAAATGCTCGAAATGCCTAATATCCCCCTGCACTGGAAATTTAAGGCACTTGCACAGCGAGCCCAATTTGCTGAAAAGCAAGGGAATTTGAACGCAGCTCTCGAAGATTATTTGTCTATTCTTCAATATGCACCAACCAATGATCAAGCATCCAGCCGCAAAGATTGGTTTTGGTTTTACAGCGCGGGTTTTTCGGCACTGCATATTCTAGAACTTCGTCAGGATTGGCAAGCAGCTCTCGACTTGGCGATACGACTTTCCAAGACGTCCGGGCCCAAAGCAGCCGATGCAGCTAATCGAGCTAGACGTATCCGGCTCGAACATTTTATCTGGAATGACATCGACCTTGAGCCTATTTCTTTTCCGGACTCCGGCCAACAAAAGAATCCTGTTCCTCAATTGGAGCCTGCAGAGTCTTAAATTATTTGAGTTATGCCGAATCAACAACCTCACCCCAGACCTTGGCGCCCTAACGCCGCTGCTGTGATCATCAGTACTGAAGGTAAAGTCTTGCTCGGCAAAGATCCGGGCAATAATGACTACTGGCACTTTCCTCAAGGTGGCGCAGTCAAAAATGAACCCATTGAACATGCCCTTGCACGGGAAGTTTGGGAAGAAGTTGGTTTACGACCGGCTGACTATATGATCGCCCGCTCAATCTCTAACCTTAGATACAAATATCCGGAACACAACAGTAAAAGCAACAGATGGATCGGACAAAACCAAACCTACTTTCTTCTCGTTTGCAAAAATGATCATCCCAAAATATCTGTTGCAAGAAGTTCTGAGTTTTCAAAAGTCAAATGGTTTGATATACATGAATTGAAATTAAGCATTTTCCCCAAATTTAAGCGTTCAGTCATTCAAAAAGTGCTTTTGGAATTTTTCCCCGAGCATTCACAGTCCAGTCTCACCGAGACGTCTTGCGTTTCCACTTTACACCCTAATGTCCCTATCAACCAACAACTCCCTGTTATGGATAGATACCTCGTACCACATGGTTCTAAGTTAAACTTCAAAAATTTTCCACCCGATGACAAAAACTTGTTTTCGGGGAACAAAGAAGAATCTCTCGTAGAATTTAACGCACTTTCCAAAGAGTTCCAAGAATTACAGCGTAAATTCTATGCTGAAAATAAACACCGCATGCTCATCATTTTTCAGGCTATGGATGCCGGGGGAAAAGATGGGTGTATTAGAAACGTTTTTTCCAATGGAGACCCACAAGGGATCCGCGTCATTCCATTCAAAAAGCCAACTCCTGATGAATTAGCTCACGATTATCTGTGGCGTATTCACAAAGAAGTTCCTGGCAATGGCCAAATTGTTATCTTTAATCGTTCTCATTACGAAGACATCATTGCAGTTAAAGTAAAACGCCTATTCCCTGATGAGGTTTGGAAACGCCGTTACCAATCAATTATTGATTTCGAGCGGATGCTTGCGGAAGAAGGCACAACAATTATCAAAATCTTTCTCAACATCTCGAAAGCAGAACAAAAAGCTAGGCTCGAAGGCAGACTCAATAATCCAGAAAAAATTTGGAAGTTCCAAATGGACGATCTGGATGACAGAAATAGATGGGATGATTTTCAAAACGCATATAGAGACTTAATTGAAGCGACCTCATTTCCCCACGCGCCATGGTACATTATCCCAGCCAATCGTAAATGGTATAGGAATCTCGTTGTCCTACGGTTGGTTGTCGAGAAACTCCGCAGTCTCAAATGTACTTACCCTCAGCCTATTTTCGATCCATCAACAATCAAAATTTCTGACTGATTTTCTCTTTCATGTCCATAATACCTAGAATTTTCATTAGCACGTTGAACGATTAATTACCATAAGGAGTCTTAAAGGAAACGCAACAATAGAAAACATGTGACATTTTCTTTTAAGTTATTTTAATGATAATTACCGACTACTTATGAAAGGAAATTCTAAGACCACAAAGAAAGGAGGTTTATTACTGACCACTGAGAGAAATGAATTTATTTTAAGACAACTAGCCGAACATGGAGCAGCCCGAACCACACTTTTGGCAAAAGCCATGAATGTAACAGACGAAACAGTTCGTAATGATTTGATTCGCTTGGAGCAGAGAGGGTACCTCATGCGAGTCCACGGAGGTGCTGTTCCCATTGCCAAGAAAATTAGCACTAATACTAGTAAGATACACACTGCTCGCGATGTTGATTTAGCTAAAGCAGTCGTACGTTACCTCCAGCCTAAAACAACAGTTTTTCTTGATGGAGGTATATTTGGGGGACTTATAGCTTCGTATCTGCCTGCAAATAATATGACGATCGTTACAAATTCCCCAATCATTTTTAACCAGTTAAAAGACGAGCCTCATATTAATATCTATGCCACCGGAGGTCTTTTCGATCGAGAATCCAACCTCTTTTTAGGACGTCGTGCAGTTGAATCCATTAGCCATATGGCGATGGATCTAGCCATTCTAATCGCCGATTCATTTATTCCTGGCCGAGGGCCAGGATTCACCAACCTGGGAAAAGCGGATTTCTTTGAAGCTATTGTTCCTTTAGTACGTTCTTTTTATGTCGTGTGTCCCGCCTCTGCTTACCAAGAAAATGTTTCCTATTTTCCCATCTCGTCATCAAATATACATAAATTGATGACTATTGCTGAAAATATTGGGAACGAAGATCTCATCACAATCAACCGAGAGGGCATACAGGTTGAGGTCGTTTAGTACTTGCGAATCATTGAGATATTCACGCTATTTTCAATCATAGAGTTTTGTTCTATTCTTTATGAGAATCGGCCTTATCCAACCAGATGTTATACCAGGGGATTTTCCCAAAAACCTCAGATCGATTATCGAAGCCTACCGAGCATGCATTGACGATGAAGCACAACTCGTCATCGCTCCGGCTATGAGCTTGAGTGGGCCCCATCCAGGAGAACTCCTTGCTCGCTCAGCATACATTTGCGAGCATGAAAGCGCTCTCCAATACATGTGTCGAGAAATAGCCGACATACCTCTTATTATGGGGTCTATCTCTGGTCTATCGTCTAATTATCAGCCTATTTGCAATCGTTACCTTTTGACGCATGACCACCTCAAATGCCTGTCTCCATCTGAAAGCATAGTTTCTATCCAGAATCACCAGATATTAATAGAACATTCAGAAACCATTCCACTACGATCGTCCGAGGACAACATAGTAGATCTCATCTTATGCCTGCCTAGCAATCCCTGGCAAATCGAACGATCAAATAACTGGTTGTCAGTTGCTTCTGAAGCAGCACGATCTTGGCACGCCCCCACCATTGTTGTACAGCATGCAGGCGGATCAGGAGAATTCGTTTTTCCGGGCAATTCCATGGTATGGAGCTCACTAGGACATTGGGTTGGGGGGCTTCCTCTATTTACAGCAGCTGATCGAGTATTCGATACTTGTCTCCAAGCTTTACCCCCCACCCTCCCAACTTTGAGATCGCAAATCCTCCTGGCTATTCAAACCTCCATCCGCAGTCTGCTCATCAAAGGAGGATTCGAAGGTGTTTTGTTGTTGAAAGAAGATGTTCCGGCCTGTCACCTATTAATACAATTAGTTAAGCAAATTATAGGAGAAGTTCCCCAGATGGTTCAACCATTGAATCAACCCACTCCCCTAGAAATAGCAACCTCCCAGAATAGCCTTTTACTTTCACCTTGTTCCAAGAACCAACGTCTATTTGAAAATGTACCCTTAGCGCACTATGCTCCCTGCGCTGACTTATGGGATAGCGAACTTATTCAATTAGTTGATCCTAAAATTACAAATTGGTCAGAAAAAGATCGGGTCCTCAATTTGCTCGTCGACAACCATCGTTCAGGGACCGACTTGATTGCCGACGGATTTCCTGAACTTTTAGTACGTCAACTCCAACGCCAACTCGAACGATCGCGTTGGTTGCGTCACACCAACATACCTTGGCTTCACATGCATGGCGCCACATTGCCAAGTCCCCTTTTGCACCGTTTTTCCGACTAAACACCAACTATCCTCATCCACCTCACAGTTCATCAGGATTGAACATAGTTCTGGCCAGCCAAGCACTGAATATTCCCGGTCAGGTTAGATCTCAGCACACCGATCACTGAGATCAAACGTTTAACGCATCAATCTGTTGAGGCGTCAGCCAACGATGGTAATTCGCAATCGCTTTGTAAACAAAGTCTAATCCAGTTTCAACAGCGAGCGCCAAAGGCATACCCTTCGCCAATGAAGCAGTAATAGCGGCCGACAGCGTACACCCAGTGCCATGGGTATACACCCCCTGTAATTTAGGTCTAGCCCATTCGTACGTTTTACCCTCAGAATCAATAAGCACATCACGGCAAACACCATCCAAATGACCACCTTTTAACAAGACAGCACATTTGTAACGGTAGACCATTTCGCTAGCAGCATCTTTCAATTGATCCGGGCTAGTAATAGGAGCACCATCCAATAAAGCAGCAGCTTCATCCAAATTAGGAGTCAAAAGCGTTGCTAATGGGAACAATTCAGATTCATACACCTCGATCGCTTCCTTGCGCATCAAAGGAGTACCAGCTGTCGCAATCATGACAGGATCCACAACCAGAGGTAATTTCCATTCGTATAACTCAGCAGCCAATACATTCACAATAGGCGGAGAATATAGCATCCCCGTCTTTATAGCTTTTACAGGGAACGAGGAGAGACATAGACGGACCTGGTCAGCCACGAGACCAGTTTCAATTTCCTGAATACCGCGTACTTGTCCTGGAATTTCAGATACGACACAAGTCACAGCCGTTAAAGCATAAACACCCAAATTATGAGCCGTTTTGAGATCAGTCTGCAACCCAGCTCCCGAAGAACAATCCGAACCAGCAACGGTCAAAATCACAGGTGGAGCATTAAGTACATGTCTAGAATCATTTTCCATAATGTTTATTTAGCACATTCTGCTAAAAAAAACACACAAATCCACGCAATGTCACAAGAAAGTGTCCAGTTCTATTTGGGCAAATTTCGAGAGTCCAACCACCTCTTATCTTTCAACGAAGACGATGTCCAGTATAACAGGATCCGTTAAGCAACGAGGATTCAAGATTTCATTCATGTTTTGAGACAAGATTGAGTATTGCTATATTTCCTTTTTTAATTAATATTGAGGTATCGAGCATAACTGTTCAGCCCTCATCAATTATGAAAAGATTGGTAACTATTCTGCTTGTCGGGTGTTGCATAGCGACGACCACCTTTGCAGTTGACGAAGGATTTGACGAAACGGGGCCTCACGTCCGCGTCGTCCGTCATGATGACGGATCGCGAAGCATCTTCAAAAAACTTCCCAACCAAAAAGGCATGCAGAAAAGAATGTACAGTGCCGATGGGATTTTGATTTCGATTACGCAGTACGCGACAGGCAAGTGGGGACAATTGACCGGTTGCAAAATTTATGATAGCAATAAGAATGAGATTTATAAGGTTTCTTACGGTTACGACAAGCGTACAGCACGTCTACTTGAAGAACGGATGTTCGATTCCAAGACCAATCTATTGTTACGCCGATTTATCTACACATACGATGCAGCGGGAAACCGCAGTAAACCTCTCTGCATCAATATTAGAAAAGATGTAGCCGAAGAGTATAAAAAGAAAGTGACAGAAAAAGTTGGCGCAGAAGAATACAACAAAATGATCATGGGGCCGTCCATGCCCGAAAAAGATCCCTTTGCAGACGACCCAAGTCGGGCGACACCAGGCATCACGCCCATTGCGCCAGACAAACCAGCTCCAAAATCCAAGTAACGGTTTAGATTAACAAACCCTAATTAGAATTTTCAGTAGTCTTGACAGAGTAAGGACTCATGTCTATTTTTTAGGCCACCTAACGGGGAATTCCGTGAGAACCGGAAACAGTCGCGCTGCGGTATCGGGTTACGACTCTTCAACGCTGTCTTTTTTATAAGGCAGATCCAGCCAGTCTCATTTTCGTATGGGGTGAAGGCGAAGAGAAGAAATGAAGCCCGGAGTCCGAATATCCGTCGGAGAATAACATATTAAATTCAACGCATGATTGAAGATTCTTCACAACAAGGCAACTTGGGGAAGTTTTATGGAGTTGGGATTGGCCCAGGAGACCCGACTTACTTAACCGTAAAAGCGGTCCAAGTATTCACGAATTTAGTTGATGTCATTTTTACCGTTTCGGGGCCAAAGACCGAAACCAGTGTTTCCGAATCCGTTGTAAGATCGCTTCCTTTTCGGGGGAAAATTGTTCCGCTTGTTTTTTCTATGTCTAGGAACAGTGAAGAGCGACAACTCCAGGTCGTACACAATGCCGGGATCGTTCGTGACATGCTCAAACAAGGGTTGAATTGTGCTTTTGCGACTTTAGGAGATACAATGACTTACAGTACATTTGGTTATATCCTCAAGTTTTTAAAGCAGACATTGCCCGATCTCCAAACAGAAATTATTCCAGGCATCACCTCCTTTGCCACTTTGTCAGCGCATTCCCAGACAGTCCTCGTTGAAGATCGGGAACAATTAAGAATCATCCCTGCTTTCAAAGCCGACATGGTCGATTCCATTGAATTTCCACCATCGTCAACAACAGTGCTCATGAAGACATACAAATCACGGGACGCCTTGATCCAAAGGTTGCTTCATGAACCAGGAGTCAGCATCGTATACGGAGAACGACTGGGAATGGAGGACGAATTCATCACCAGCGATCCTCAGGAAATTTTAAAAAGGCCAGAGACCTATTTATCCCTCATGATGGTGAAAAAGTCATGAACAAGTCCAAACGTTCAAGTTTGCCACCTTGGAAGCGACCTTGGCAATGGTTTTGGTTCACACTTGCTCTCATCTCCTCGTTAATATTGATAGCAATCATGCCCGCAGGGTCCGGGACAAAGATGAAAAAAAGGCCGAGTGCGGCAACAACAGTTCAACTCACGCAACCAATTGATTCGTCTCGCAATCAATCAGAACGACAACAGCACACAAGCTCGACAAATTCTGACAAATCGCCCAGCCCTACAGCTTCAGGGAACCGGCATCAACCAACAAAAAATGCAAGTTTCCTTCACAAACTTGTGTTGAAAGCCTCCGATATTGGGAAGTTATTTTTTATGGTTTCCATCGCGGCCTTGATTGGTAGTATTGCTGAAGCTCGTAAATACCATTTAATTTTTGGTTTTATCTTGAAGCGGTTTTCAAAAATGATGCGCCTTCCAGTCATTGTAGGTTTAGCAATGCCGACAGCCCTTTATTCCAGCACCGCAGCCAACAGCATGCTTGTTAGTAGCCATGCCGAAGGGAAAATCGAGCATTCATCCCTCATTGCCGGAGGCATGGCCAACAGTTACTTAGCCTACGTCTCTCATTCTCTGCGAATCATGTATCCCGTCATCGGCGCAGTAGGCCTTCCAGGACTTATGTATTTTGGCGGGCAGTTTTTCCTAGGTTTTCTTTTTATTCTCGGTGTTTTGTTATGGCACAGGCGTCGTATTCTTCGCCATGCTGAACAATTAGGAGGCGATACAACAGTTTACCAGGAGGAAACACCCGATAAAATTCCTTTACCTTGGAAACAAACATTCGTCAAAGCAGGAACACGCATAGGCACACTGTTATTTCGGATGATGTTGTTAACAGTGCCACTTATGCTCTTTGTCGAATGGTTGATGAAAAAGGGAATTTTTGAATTTTGGGAGCAACACATTCCATCGCAAGTCACCCGGATTTTCCCTTCCGAACTAGTTAGCATCGTCTTCACACAAGTGGGAGGATTAGTCCAATCGGCTTCTATAGCAGCCAATCTACGCGATTATGGAGTGATCACCAATTCTCAGATTTTGTTGGCAATGTTAGTGGGCAATGCAGTAGGCAACCCCTTTCGAATGCTACGACGCAATCTTCCCTCTGCCTTGGGAATTTTCCCAACAAAAGAGGCACTAACAATTGTCTTTGGCATGCAAATTTCCCGCATTATTTGTACTATTTTGTTAATCGTTATCACTGCCTTGTTTATCCACTACACACATTAACATCCATCTATGAAACCCGCTGTTGATGATCCATATCCGACTTTGAGGTGGAGCCTCCGAGCAGATGAAATAGAAAGCGAAAGTTTTCGAACGATCGACACGGAGTGTGCAACCATTCGCCAATCGATGCCATTACCACTCTGGCGCATTGCTAGGCGCTTGATCCACACAACAGCAGATCCTTCTATAGCCGATACTCTGCATTTCCGCAACAATCCAGTCGAATGCGGTCTAGAAGCACTCAGTCGCAAAGCCCCCCTGTTCTGCGATTCGACGATGATTCGTTCTGGCATTTCACTTTCACGGCTCCGTCAAGTTAATCCGGCTTACGAACCCGGCGACCTTCACTGTTTTATCAAGGATCCCGACATTATTGAAAACTCAAAAGAGACCGGCCATACTCGAGCTATATGTTCTGCCGAGAAAGCCAAACGAATCGGTATTTTAGAGGGAAGCATCGTTCTAATAGGCAATGCACCTTTAGCGCTTGCGCGCATCGCCGAATACATACTTCAAGACGGGATACGACCATCACTAGTAATTGGCATGCCAGTTGGTTTTGTCAATGTTGTTGAATCCAAACAACTGTTAGCAAAGTGTGATGTTCCACAAATTGTTATCGATGGGCGGCGAGGGGGGAGTCCGCTTGCAGTCGCGACCTTACATGCAATCATCGAAAGCGCTCATTAATCCATGCAGACTGATCGTCACCATCTTAGAACAGGGTTCTCGACAGGTGCCTGTGTCTCTGCCGTGATTTTGGCGGCTTTTCGCTCTTACACCACACCCCAGTTTCATGAGGAACTCACTCAGACACTGCTCTTTCCTGATGGTCAGCAACGTCTATTGACGCTACTTGAGGTTCATCCTGGTTTTGCCTCAATCATTAAAGACGGAGGGGACGATCCAGACTGTACTCATGGCGCAGAAATCTATGCTCGTCTCCGACCAGCACAGATCGATGAATTGGGGGAACATGATTATCTCGTTTCTAATCAACACTCTTGCCACGTCATCCTGCGAGCAGTCGAGGGTATAGGCCTCTGTACGCGGTTAGGACTTGACTGCGAACGCAACCACTGGGCAATCAATATCGGCCCACGCCAAATGCTCCAAGCGAATCTTCCTCAAGTTCCCGGGTGTTTTTTAGCTGAAATTGGCGTCAAACAAGGAGAAGAACTAGCCCATAAAACACTCAATCCACGCCTCGGAATCCAAGGTGGCATCTCCATATTAGGCACAACAGGGTTAGTCAGGCCATTCAGTAACGAAGCCTACATTGCAACCATTCGTATTTGTCTGCGTTCGATCAATCTATCCGGGGGGACTCAGGCAGTTCTATGTACAGGGGGGCGGACTCAAAAAACAGCCCAAAGCATCTTACAACACTTGCCAGAAACGGCTTTCATATGCATCGGCGATTTTATTCAAGACAGTATCCAAGCAGCCCAACAACAGCATATTAACCACATCATACTCTCCTGCATGCCAGGCAAACTCTGTAAATACGCTGCTGGTTTTCAAAATACCCATGCGCATAAAGTTGACCAAGCTATGCATCTTTTCTCTGAGGTTTACCATTCTCTTTTGGATCATACCCGATCCGCCCAACCTGAAATCAGTTCCCATTCAAGCATCAGACAAGCTTTAGAATATGTCGAGCCTCAACTGATTATACCACTTTACCGAGCATTTTGCAAATTAGCCTATGAGCATTTTTCAACATGGGCTCCAGGCATAACAGTTCGTTTCTTGATCTGCGATTTCGATGGGACCTTGCTACTGGATATCATTCATTCTTCTGATCCCCATCAGCCATGCCACCCTTAACTATTATATCGTGTGGGATTGGACCAGCTTCTCTACCCTCACGTTCCTACCAAGAAATAGACCAAGCAGAATTCATCTTCGGTTCCCAGAAGCTTTTGGAACAATTGGGCAATTCCACAGCCCAATGTATTCCATTAGGAGCTGATGCCCGCACAAAAGCCGCTCAAGCTCTCGATTTAGCCCAGCAAAATTGCCGAGTCGTCTTGTTAGCCTCCGGCGATGCCCTATTCCATGGTATTGGAGGAACAATTCATACACTCCTCCAGGAACGCCAACACAGCGACAACCTCGTCCAGTTTATTCCCGCAGAAACGGCTTTTCAGGCACTATTCCATAAACTGGGACTTTCTTGGGACAATGCAAGAGTCTTCAGCGCCCACAAAGACGGTCTCCATCCTTGGGGAGAAATTCTATCATCACCCCTTGCTGTTATCTATGGAGGTTTTCCATGGACAGCCGATCACTTAGCGGCCGAATGCCTACGCCGCAGTCCCGCTAGCGCCACTCGTCTTGCAGTGGCAGCAGAAGACCTCGGTACACCACAAGAACGTATTATTCAGGCCCCACTCGCTCAATTAGCTCAGGAATCTTTTAGCCCGACCTCGATCCTTCTCTTGTTACCCTCCCTCGACGCACACCACGCAGCCACTCTGCCTCTTGGTATAGACAACGAGCAATACTCTAAAGAAAATAATCTCATCACCGACCAAGATGTTCGAGCCATTATCCTGGCCAGGTTACAGTTACCCGCTTGGGGGGTTTTATGGGATATCGGTGCAGGGAGTGGTTCCATTGGACTAGAAGCCGCCGCCCTCCGCCCCGCATTGCGAGTCTTAGGATTAGAGAAAAACCCAGCAAGGCTTGCCAATATTCTCGAAAATCGCAATCGGTTGGCAACACCCAATTACGAACTTCTCGAAGGGACAGCCCCGAACGATCTTATCAAAATGCCACAGCCAGACCGCATTTTCATCGGCGGAGGCGGACCAGCTATGGAATCAATTTTGAGTGCCAGTCTGCATGCACTTCACCCCGGAGGGCGAATTGTCGTCTCGGCAGTAACACTAGAAAGCACCCATCTCGTTTATTCACTCTTCCCAGCCCATCGTATTGATTTTACTGAAATAACGATTGCACGAGAACGTTCCCTTGCAGGCCATTACCACAGCTTGCAAGCCGGGAACCGCATTTCTATTTTTACGTTTTCCAATCCATGAATAACCAATCTTCACCCGTCTTTTTCGTAGGAGCCGGTCCAGGAGCCGACGACCTGATCACCTTGCGCGGCGCCCACTTACTCGAGTCGGCAGATGTTGTCGTCTATGCAGGTTCGCTCGTTTCTCCAGACCAGTTAGCACGTTGTAAATCTGACTGTCAAATTCATGACAGCGCACGCCTCTCTCTCGAAGAACAGGTTGAGATTATGTATCGAAACGCTATTCTAGGGAAATTAGTCGTTCGACTCCACACAGGCGACCCCTCCATGTATGGCGCTATCGCAGAACAGATCAAAAAACTCAACGAATTGGGAATCTCGTCAGAAATTGTACCAGGAGTCAGCAGCGTCTTTGCAGCAGCAGCAGCACTCAAAACCGAATTGACCAGCCCTGGAGGTTCCCAAAGTCTTGTTTTGACTCGTACGGCAGGACGGACCCCCATGCCATCAGGGGAAACCCCAACAGCATTTGCAAAAACAGGCGCAACGTTAGCCTTTTTTTTAAGCATGGGAAAAATAGAATCGCTGATGGCAGAACTAATCGCTGCAGGTCTTGATCCACAAACACCCGCCGCTATTGCATATCGAGTTTCATGGCCCAACGAACTCATCATCAAAGGTACGATCGAGACTCTCGCCACACAAGCAAAAGAAGCAGGCATTGGGCGCCAAGCACTCATCCTTGTCGGTCGAGCGCTCGCAGGCAATAGCGATCATTCTCGTCTCTACGACCATAAGTTCAGTCATGGTTACCGTAACCAGTTACCCAATGAATCTTTTGTTGGCCGCTGTGCTCTCTATGCTTTCACGGACAAAGGTGTAGCCAAAGCTCTCGAAATTGCTTCGGCACTGCCTGATGCTGAAATCTACACAACGCGGCCAATTACTACTCAACAACCAGGAGTCTACTCCATGACTTCCGCTGAGTGGAACACCCAATTTTCACGCCATTGGGGAACTTTCGACGCACATATTTTTATTGGGGCAACAGGCATTGCCGTCCGCAAAATTGCTCCATTTCTCAATGCTAAGACTCACGATCCAGCCGTGGTTTCATGTTCAGAGAATGGGCATTGGGTCATTAGCTTAAGTTCCGGCCACTTAGGGGGCGCCAACCGTCTCTGCCGAAAGATCGCACGCATTACCGGAGGACAAGCTATTATTAGTACAGCCACCGATTCTCGCAACCTGACAGCTTTCGATGAAGCAGCTGTGATAGAAAGCGCTTTTATCGAAAACCCACAGCTCATCAAAGCGGTTAATTCGGCATTGTTAAATGGACAAGCAATTCTGTTCGACGGACCTAAAGATTATTTTGACCGTTATTGGAGCGCCTGTCCCAATGTTCGCCGCGGCACACTACCAGAAAAGCAGGTTGGTGAATTTGCCGTTGTGTGGTCTGATAGCCAACACGAGTCAATTACCCAACAAACAGATGTTTTGTTCATTTGTAGCCGATCCATTGTACTTGGAGTTGGCTGCAATCGAGATACAAGCATAGAATCACTCCGTTGTTCAGCCGAAGATTTTCTTTCACGACATAACTGGGCACCACGCCAATTGGCAGGATTGGCAACCTGTACCGTCAAAGCCGACGAGTCGGCAATCCGCCAATTAGCAGACGAATGGCAATTGCCTCTGTTGTTTTTCACTCCAGAGCAATTATCCACAATTTCCGTTCCACATCCATCTGCCATTGTCAAAGAAAAAGTTGGGACTCCTTCCGTTAGCGAAGCATCTGCCATCCTCGCAACAGGCCAAGGGAAACTTCTTGCTAGTAAAACGCGTTACAACGATGCAACTTTTGCCGCAGCGCTTTGTCGATCTAGAGTTCAAGTTTCCGATATTTCTTTAACAAAAGATACACCTTCGCCAGTTGGACGACTTTTGGTTGTAAGTTTGGGGTCTGGATCTCCGGAACACATTACGCCACAAGCCACCGAAGCCATCGATACAAGCGACATCATTGCAGGGTACACTCACTATGTCGATATGATTCGCGATCGGATCGGTTCAAAACCAGTCATCCAAACAGGCATGCTTGGCGAAGTATCGCGCTGCCAAGCAGCATTAGAGGCAGCAGCTTCAGGGAAAACCGTTTGCATGGTCTGCTCGGGCGATGCAGGCATCCTTGCTATGGCCGGGTTGCTTTATGAAATGCAGAATTGCAATCCCCAATTTGCCTTAGTCGATATTGTTGTCATTCCCGGTATTACTGCAGCCAGTTTAGCAGCTTCAGCCCTAGGAGCCCCTCTGCAAAATGGATATTGCCTCATTAGCCTATCAGATCTGTTAATTCCTGGGGATGAAGTACGTGACAATATCGAACATGCCGTTCACACGCATCTACCAGTCGTATTCTATAATCCAGCTGGCCGCAAACGCCGCCAGATCATGGAAGATGCAGTCAACCGGTTCCGTCAAGTTCGTGGCGATCAAACACCAGCGGCAATTGTCCGGAATGCAGGCCGTCCTACCCAGAGAATCTGGACAGGAACTTTAAAGGATTTCCCCTTCGAACAGGTAGATATGTCCAGCCTCATTCTCATCGGAGGCAAACGCACAGTCCTGATCGATCACCTCATGTACGAAGCTCGCGGCTATGCCGACAAGTATCGAATAAACCCCACCCCGCAAGAATAACGATCGTTCACCAACGATGTCTGAATCCAGTCAATCCAGTCCTTTTCACGCTTGCTGCATCGCTGCTCCACGGTCTGGCGAAGGGAAAACTACGGTTACTCTCGCCCTCATGCGCGCTTTTCGCAACCGTGGGCTATTCGTTCAAGGATTCAAATGTGGACCAGATTATATCGATCCATCGTTTCACCGCCAAGCATCTGGACACGAATCCATCAATCTCGATACTTGGATGATGGGACAACAAGGAGTTATCAATACCTGGCGCCACTATATTGCTCAAGCCGATATGGCAGTATGCGAGGGAGTCATGGGTCTGTTCGATTCTCGAGAACCAGGTAATATCGAGGGAAGTACAGCAGACTGTGCGGCCACCCTCAATATTCCCGTTGTTCTCGTCGTGCAAACACGCGGCATGGCAGGTTCCATTGCAGCACTTGTAGCTGGATTTCGTAATTTTTTACCTCGTTTAAAATTAGCAGGAATCATCGCCAATGGAGTTGGCAGCGCCCGGCATGTTGACATTTTATCTCAAGCCTTGGAACGAGAAGGATTACCCCCACTTCTCGGTTCATTGCCTTTTCAAAACAAGCAATCCCTGCCAGAACGCCAGCTAGGTCTCGTCCCAGCAGAAGAATGTCAAGAACTCGAACCCTGGTTCGAAGCCATGGGACAACTAGCTGAAGACAGATTCGACTTGAAACGCCTCTTCGAACTCAGTCAATGTCCTCGCCCCACAGATTCATCTCCATCGCCAACGATAACACTCAGACCATGTCTCAAACGACTCGGCATTGCTCGAGACAAAGCCTTTCGCTTCTATTACGAAGAGAATCTCCGTTTTCTCAAAGCACAAGGCTGGGAACTCGTTCCTTTTTCTCCATTGGAGAATTCTGAACTACCTCAAAATCTTGATTCATTGTACATCGGCGGAGGGTACCCTGAAGAATTCGCCCCCCAACTTGCCTCCAACGTTTCCATGAGGCAGTCCATCTTTCAATTTGCTCAATCAGGCCACATGATTTACGCCGAATGCGGCGGCTACATGTACCTAGGGAAAAACCTGATAGTTCAAGACAAGAAGTTCCCGATGTGTGGCGTTATCAATGGGACTTGCACCATGGGACAAAAGCTGCGTTCGTTAGGGTATCGCGAAGTTGAATGGCAACCCCATCGTTTTCCCTGGCGGCCCGATGTTCAACGATTGCGAGGTCATGAGTTTCATTGGTCGAATATGGAACTACACGAGACCTTACCCCCCCTTTATTCCTACCGCGACCGCCAAGGCAATTGGCACCAAGAAGGTATATATTCCGGCAATGTCATGGCCGGTTATATTCATCTATTTTGGGCTTGTCTTCCCGAATCCCCCGACCAATTACGGTCGCGTTACTCTGGCCGGGTTTTGTTGCTCAATGGGGCCTCCAGTTCAGGGAAGACAAGCCTCGCCTATGCCTTAAGAAACATTTGTCCCGGTCCAGTTATGGTCTTTTCAATAGATCATTTTCTACCCCTTTGCGGCAATATTAGCCAATCGGTATCCCAAGCCGTCGATCAAACCAAGCTCCCTCTCATTGAAACCTTCCATGCCAGCGTTGCTGAGGCAGCTCGCGCCGGAGTCTTCGCCATTGTCGACCATGTCATCGGAGAAAACCCCGCCTGGCTAATCGACCTAGTTTCGCGCCTTGGATCCATCCCCCTCAAAATCGTCAAAGTGACCTGCCAACAAAAGCTCCTCCTCAACCGCGAACTCTCTCGAGAAGACCGTCCAGTCAATCCAGAACATGCCCTGCGCCAGTTCCAAACAATCCACAACAACATGCACTACGACTGCGAAGTCGATACGACTTATGCCTCACCCGAACAACTTGCCACAGAAATTTTGGACACCCTAGGTCTTGATCCAACATTCCTCCCTCAGGCCCAAAGGAATTGCCACCCATAAAACTCGCTACTTCTCAACGATAATTGGTCTGTAACAAATAACGCTGAACTTCATCCATACTCGTTGCAAGTATCGGGAATGGAATAAAATTCGCCCCGTCGGGATTTTTTTGTTTCCAGGTATCGCCCGTCACTTGAGGGATTCGATTTCCCGACCGAATTATTTCTTTTAACCATGCCGATTGAGGCATATGGCTCGCTTCTCCTGCGGTAAAAGGCATTTGCCTTCGCCAATTTGTACCGCCAACAGTGCCAGGCGTATTCAACCGCCAATCCAAATCGAATAATTCTGTCCACATCAACGCCGCATAATTCGATCGGCAACGCATCAAGGCTAGAAACATAGAGTTCTTGATCGTTTCGTTCCACTCACAAAGCACTGATTTATAATCAATCTGGCAATAATCAGCAAACCAACCTAACAAACGTATGGCATCTGCGGCACGTTGTCTAATTTCCTGTTTCTCCACAGGGCACGAATCCATCAATACCCCACGCTGGAAAATACCAGCTTTTCTTGCCCGCTCAATTTGCTCATATGCCTCATTCCATGTAGTCATAATTGTCACAAAATCATGAGTACCATATGTTGCAAATGAGCAAGGATGATACATGTTACCTGGCATAATGCACCCGTTACTCTGAATTTCCCAGTGAGGGATTTTGAAGCCCGCGATGCCCAATTGCCTCATATTGGGACGCACATAATCAGGTACGCACCCCAAATCCTCTCCCACCACGCGAATGTCCGGCGCTGCCGCTAATAACATCCGTAAATATAAATCTCCCGCCATTAAATTCTGTTTGCGATTCCAGGGCGTATCGTCCCCTCTTGGCATAAACCCTGGCAATCTTCCCCCTGTTCGAGAAGCAGCCTCTGCATAGTTCAACGGCAAAAATGCTGCATTTTCCGTAGGTTTCCAAGGGAATGCATAGATCCGGTAAAATCCTAAAATGTGATCAATCCGAGCTATAGAAAAAATTGAAGCAGTTGCAGTTAACCTCCGGCGCCACCAAGCATACTGTTCGCGAGCCATCACATCCCACCGATACAAGGGAATACCCCAATTCTGTCCCCATTTAGCAGTAAATGGGTCTTGAGAATAAGCCCCCTCCGCCGGAGCGCCACCACACCAATTCGTGTCAAATAAATGACGTTCAAAAAATACGTCAGAACTAGCCATCGATACTCCGATAGGTATATCCCCCATCAAGGCGATCCCTCGATAGTCAGCATAGCGACGAACCCCTTCGTATTGCCGGAACGCAACCCACTGCAACCATTTTTCAAACTCTTTTTCTTTTGCAAATTGTCGAGCGATATCACGAGCCCGATCAGGATCCTGCTCCGGCCAATGCCACCAAACATCCGTCCCAAAGAAATCAGACAAAACCTTAAAACACGCAAAATCCTCTAACCATGAACCCTGTTTTGCCTTCCAATTTTCAAACTCACCTCGCAGTACCTCCAGCATGTCGTCTTCCTGGAAATTCTTCCAGCATTTCCGAAATACCCAATATTTCAATCTCCTCACTTTGGGATAATCCACTAAATTCGCCCCAGACGGATATTGCCATCCAGGCACTCCATCCTTATCAAACATTACCCGTCGCTTCATACCAGGTAACGCCCACGGTTCCATCGCAATATACAACGGTTCCAACGCTATGGAACTAATCGCTGAATATGGAGACGGATTCTCGTCACTCCCCAACGCATTCACGGGTAACAACTGCAAAAAACCGACATGATGCTCAGCCGCCCAATCGATCCATTCACGCAGAGCAATTAAATCGCCTATGCCATGGTCGTTGTCTCTTCTCATTGAAAATAGAGGAAGTAAAAGCCCTGCTAAACGCCGATTTTCCATATATTATTCACCTGTTTAATAATTTAAAATGACTTTGTTACAACGTCAAGAAACGGGGCGCTTTATTGAGCTTATCTTTGTCGAAGTAAAAACACAAAAGATAAAATACAATGACAAAGAACTCAACAAACCCCAGCAAAAGTAAACATAAAATCCGTAATTGGCAAGCGTACAATAAAAATCTTTGCAGCCGGGGCTCCTTGAGCTCTAGATCAATCAGGCTCTACTGAATGAATGGAAGGACCTTTTGGATAAAAAAGAGTGGTCGGCGATATTGAGAAATGAGGTTATACAGGTTATCCCACCGCCAAAGAACGCCGTCCATCCTATCTCACCACAAGGCGAAGAAGCGCTCCATTTAGCCCAACGCAACCAAGCCATCAGGATATCGAACAAGAAGGGCTGGAGGTCTGAAAGAAGAAGATGGGTTA
This sequence comes from uncultured Akkermansia sp., assembly GCA_949296365.1. Classification (GTDB taxonomy): domain Bacteria; phylum Verrucomicrobiota; class Verrucomicrobiia; order Verrucomicrobiales; family Akkermansiaceae; genus Akkermansia. Next base: position 44,157 of record CASFPZ010000016.1, read on the forward strand.
CCATCAGCGTTCTGTGAACGAAGCAGGCATGTTCCGCTACAAGACAATCTTTGTGGGAACTTGTCCGCATGTCAATTCAGCAATCAGTTGGCGGAAGTTAACATGAAGCGCCTGTTATTGAACAGGTATGCCCAACTAGGTATGACGATGGCTTACAGAGAAGGTTGAAGGAGGCTTGATTTCAGAGAGAATTGATGTCTCTGCTCCCTTTTTTGCACAACGTTGCAACAAAGTCGCTTCAGAAGCTTTTTTGGGACTTATCAATACTCTGACTTCACCAACGAAAATCGCAGGAAGTTACCGTTATATGAGCGCAAAGATAGCAGGCATTAATACCTTACGTACCATCATATTATTCTATTCTTATTACAATTTCTTTAATATTTTCATTAAGCGCCCAAGTTCTGAGTAAGTATATTCTCTTCCACTTCTTTCTTTTTCATCCATAGACAAGTCTGCATTTTCCTCGGCTTTTTCAAGGCGTCCACCGTTTTTTCCAAATAAGCATGTAACCCCTTACTCTTCTTGAAGAAAGCAATCGTCTTTTGATATTTTACACATTGATTTAAATCTTCTAACAACGATTTTTGCGTCTCATACAAACGAGAAGTATAGTGGAAGTAATAAATAAAAAACAATTCTGTACAACGATGTGTATCAAAAAATTCGACCTTGCAGCATATGCCTTTCTTTGGCTTGTTGATAGGCTTGGCATACTTCTTCTTTAATTTTTGATATTGAGAACGCTCCGGTTCCACATTTTTCGTGTCCATATCTATGATGCAGAGAATATGACTGTAGCCCATATTCACACCTTCTTCAATCTTGTCAGTAAGTTCTTTAATGCTTGTATGTTTAGGGTCATCTGGCTTGATGGTTAACCGTTTGAATACATCACACAACGAGTTGAAGTAGTAAAATTCCGTAGGACCTTCGCCTAAGATAAGAACTGTTTGTCATTGTTTTCCCATATCAATCCTCCCAATTTATGAAGATACTACCTAGCTCAGGTTTAGCTCCTAGACGACCAATATGATAGGAGTTGTAAAGAGACAAATTCTTGTGTAACCCAAAAGAGTCTCCACGAGAATACTCAGATGAAGCAGTTTCTCTTTTCTTTTCGACAAACCATACTACACCTCTGTTATCGTTGATTAAATCCTGAGAGAGGAGAGTTGTTTCTTGGCTTGTAATAATCAACTGTGATTTTTCGGAACTGAAAATAAAAACGTTAAGATAGTAATATAATAGGTCGTAATGTAAATCCTCCCCTAATTCGTCAAGATAATACACATGAGGACTTGTTATCATATCATATAGTGCTTCTAAAATACGTATATATTTTTGAGTACCTTTTGACTGCCACTTGAGAGGAATATCAAAATCTTCACTTTCCGAATGATTGACAAATGTAATGGAATCAAAAGTAGATTTAAGCAACGCTTCTTTCATTCCCTCTGGGATATTTTCTTTTTGGATACGCTCGCGGAATTCATTAGGTACAAAACGATCTTCTACAATAGGCCTATATTCTAAAATATTCAAATCAGCTTTTCGAAGCATCATGTTATAAAACTTACGTTTTTTCGGGTCGCTATAAGCATTCTTTAATATTTCAACAAGACCTTTTTCCTCGTCATCATCCACATTGAGGTAATTATCCATCAACCAACTATGAAGCTTATTAAAGGGAGCTATGTCTTCTTTCAAGGCTGCTTTTCTGCACACCGACAAAACGCTATGATTATTCAACGTGTTCTCGCGAATGCTTTCTTGTGTTTTGACAAACAGTTTAAGGCTTGGTCCGAACTTGATTTCAGCCTGTACCTTATCATCGACAAATATGCGTTCGTAAAACAAAGACTTTGACTTGTTCGGATAGTAATACAGGCTCTCGTTTAGAATATACTTATCATTAAACTTCACCTCATAGTCATATCTTATGTCATCTGCATAAAACGACACATACATTTCGGTTGGGTCGTCTTTCGTTAGGGCAAAAGGAAGGTAGCCATGTATCCCCTGTTTGGCATCCGATTGGGGTAATACTAGCAAGCGAAAGACTTCATTTAATGCGATCAGCATATTTGATTTACCAGAAGCGTTGGAACCGAACAAAATCCCCAACTTGTATAAGAACACACCTTCAACAACCTCTGTTGCTAATTCCGAAGAAGGTCCTTTCGCTAAGAAATTTAACTCTTGCTTATCGCGAATGGAAAGATAATTCTTTACACTAAATTTTCTTATCATAATAATCGATAGTGTTTTCTCATCTTTGACAGCTGAAAGGTAAAAAAATATTACCTAATTTACTGTAAATCAGTGACTCACAACAAGAAAAAGAGTCTGCCCGTTATATATTATCATTTCCTCACTCTTAGTACTTGTTTAACTTTACTATATCCCCCTGTTTGGCACAATATCCATTCCCAAGGACACGCAGATTTTGTCAAAATTTGATCGTTCATTTGCTGAGAAGCGGGTATAGAATATTTCTTTCTCTACAGGGCGTTGTTCCTATCATCTCTCTACGCAGAGTAGTGATAATCTGTTCCGCTGTCAACTCCACGGCGTGTTTTGTAAGTTCTGCCTCGAGCAATCTATGAACCAACGCTAAATAGCAGATTAGGAAATGAGCTCGAATCCGTCGCTCCTTCCAGTGGGAACAGGGGTGCGCCTTGAGAAGAGACTTTGAAATTCGGAATGATTCTTCAATTAGCCAGAGGTTGCGATGGATTCGCAGTAACCCAACTAGGTATGACGATGGCTTACAGAGAAGGTTGAAGAAGTATTGATTTCAGAGAGAATTGATGTCTCTGCTAGTTGTTGCACAACGTTGCAACAAAGTCGATGCAATCAGTCATTTAGAGCAATTCAGAAACGATGATTCAGGACTGTTCAGACAGATCGAAGTCATTGATAATTGCACACACCATCAGCCTTACTCCGTCCTTGAATTTCAATCGGCAGATTGCTTTGTGTCAATTTACAATTAAGTACTTGCGACAACACACGATATCGTGTATAATTAAACCTAATAAGATTGAGGTGATTATATGATTATCGCTCTTACAGAATACGCAAGAATGCACAACAGAAGTGGAGATACGCTCCGACGTCTTGCGGAGAGAGGCGCACTTAAAACAGCAAAAAAAATTGGGAGGAATTGGACTGTAGATAGTGAGGAAGAATATCCAACAAAACGGCGGATAGCAACAAAACCAATCACAGTTGTATCTCTATTTTCTGGTTGTGGCGGCATGGATTTAGGTCTCATAGGAGGTTTTGATTTCTTGGGAAAGCACTATGCCAAGACAGGTTTTGAAATCATCTGGGCAAATGAAATCAGCCCGGCAGCTTGTAAGACCTATCGAGAGAACTTCGGTAACTATATCATTGAAGGAGACATTGAGGAACAAATAGAAAATCTTCCTGCATCGGCAGATATCGTTGTCGGGGGATTCCCTTGCCAGGATATTTCCATCAACGGGAAAATGCTTGGTGTCAATGGAAAAAGAAGCAGCCTGTATACCTATATTGTCGAAACGGTAAAACGAATAAAACCTAAAGCCTTTATCGCCGAAAATGTAGGTGGTCTGTTGCTCAAGCAAAATGAGTATTCGCTTAATAAGATACTTGAAGATTTTAATTCTCTGGGATATAATCTAAGTTATCAACTATACCATGCTGAGGATTACGGTGTGCCGCAGACAAGAGAGCGCGTCATTTTTGTTGGGACAAAAAAGGGGGTGCCTAACTTTGTTTCTCCAAAGCCAAGTGTCTTTGCTCCAATCACAGCTTACGAAGCGCTACATGATTTAGAAGAACATCCACAAGATAAAGCGTTTTCCCATATTTGGAGCCAAGCAAAAGTAAGTGGAGAGCAAGGAAACCGCCGCTTAGTTGCCAATCGTCCTGGCTATACTATACGGGCAGAGTGTCATGGAAATATTCAATTTCATTATGCACTTCCCCGTAGAATTTCCATGCGAGAAGCGGCTCGTATTCAGTCTTTCCCAGATTCGTTCTCTTTCCCTTGCGGGTTGCGGGAAACAGAAAGACAGATTGGAAACGCAGTCCCGCCTGTACTTGCATGGCATATAGCTAATTCTGTAAAAAATGCTATCGAAGGGAATAAGAATAGGGTATGACAAAAAATGAATTTGAAGAAATATTAAACAGATGTTGTGTCCACTTGACAGATGAATCCCGAGCTACGGGATTTAAGACTTCTGCTCAATTTGAGAACCGTGTGCGAGAAGTTCTGAGTGAAATTACAAAGGACAACCAAAGCTTTCAAATTGATTTTAACCCACATCCACAAGCATTTCCTGACATTGCAATGGGTGAATACGGTGTTGAAGTAAAATTCACTATGAACGACACTTGGCGTAGTATTGCCAATAGTGTTCTCGAAACCCAGCGTATTGATGAAGTCAAACATATTTATGTAGTGTTTGGGAAAATGGGGGGAGTCCCAGAGGTACGCTGGGGCGAGTACGAACAGAGCGTCATTCATGTCAGAACGTCTCATGTTCCTCGTTTTGAAATTGAACTTCCTTCTGAAAAAACTGACGTTAAAGAATCCTTATTTGCACAGATAGGTATTCGGTATGATGACTTCAGAAAGCTTGATACGCAGGATAAGATGAAATACATCAGATCCTACGCAAGAAAGATACATCCCGATGGACGCTTGTGGTGGGTTGAAGATAAAGAAGATTCAGATGAACATACGACACCAGTTCAGGCACGCCTTTATACAAACCTCACAACGGAAGAAAAAACTCGCCTTAGAGCAGAAGCAGCGTTGCTTTGCCCAAGCATTGTTAAATCAGGGCGATCACGAAACAAATATGATGATATGGTACTCTATCTGTTAACCTATCACGGCGTATTGTGCCATCAGGCACGAGATTTATTTTCTGCCGGTAGCGTTGCTAACCCTAAAAACGATAATGAGGGAGGTATCTATATTGAACGAGCCTTAAAACTCATCGAAAATGAAATGAAAGCGGCAGCTCTCCGCATGGATAACGCTTTGTTCGTTGAATATTGGGGTGAGAGTGTTCCGCCAGAAAAAAGAATTAGACGTTGGCTTGAAAAGGCAGACGAGCTTGCAACAGAATGGATTCCATCAAAGAGCTTGTTTCTTGAGTAGTTCAAAACCGGCACTACGTTGCAACAAAGTCCTATGATGTCAATCTACCAGCTGCAATTATGATTTACCTGTTCAAATCATCAAATTGGATGTGATAATGGTTCTTCAAATGTTGGAGAATTTTTTCTTTGTTGTTTCCGCACAGAAGTTTGATTTCGAATATTTTGGCATCGACAAGCGTTCGGTACCACCAGCCTTGGAGAAACGTCCAGACAAACCCCGTTGCCCCATCCAGAAACGCACGTTTCCAGACATAACGGTAACAAAAATAAGCAAACGAGCGCCAAAACAGAGGCAACCGAGCATACTGGTGTTTTTTCATGCGTTTGCCAAGAGCCTGAAGGCTGATTTTTCAGAAGGACATCCGCAACGTCCGTTTGATAGACATTGAGGATACCTCAATACTGTTTTATCCGTTTTACTAGTTCTTCATGTTTTAGAATAGTTTCCGGCAAAACGGCTCTACAGGACGCAGGCCAGGCGTCGAGCCAATGGCCGTTTCTCGAGTAAGAGGATCCGGGAACAAATACAAGGCATATCCACCAAAGCCACCGCCGCAGTACTTTCTCGCTATCGATCCTGCGATCTCCGGCAGATCCTCCATCCCCTCGTCGCGCTGCACACTGTAATACAGCGATACCCCTGCTGCCAGCACCTCAATGTTGTGCTCGCTCACCCCTGCTCGCGCAATCAACGACGACTGTGCTATCCGCTCGTAATCCCGCTTGCGATCCGCCACTGACGGCGTATCGTGGTGTTGGTTCGTGTAATAAATCGCCATGCGACCCTGCAGAAAATCCCCCGTGCTCTTAAGATCCAGAACCGGAGATGGCCCAGAGCGCCAAACACACAACCCCGTTTCGTTGATCACGGCAGGATCCTGCCAACCAACACCAAGAGCCAATTCCGACTGCACCGGATCTCGTCCTTCCAACATAGCCCAAGCTCCACTGCCCCCCATGCCTGCGCATTTCTCATACCCCCACTCCATCAGCGACACCATCGGCGTCACTGCGCAGTTGACAACATAAGCCCCAGGTCGCGCATAACGGGGCACATCAAGCCAACCACCAGCAAAATCGACGCGCAACGGCACTTCGTTGGGCGCCTTAATGCGCCGCACCAACATACTGGTTGACACCGGTTCAAAACGTGGAGGAGTCTTGGGCAGCACCGTATAGGCAGCGCCGACTCGGGCACACAACTCTCGTTTCAACTCGCCATACTGGTCGTCTTCAGTCACCGCCAGGATATCAGGACGTTCATCGATAAAATCCTGTTCGAAATCGAGACCTTTTTTCATACCCTTGCCGACAACCACTTTGTCGACCATGCGAAGAACCTTTTTGTGTTCGTCGGGAATGGAAGACTTACGATGTTTATGGATCCACAAGACCTCTGACGAGGCGAATGACACAACCAAATAATCGCCAAGGCTGCGAGCTTCTTCAAAAAACTGAATGTGACCAGCGTGGAGGATATCGTAACATCCAGATACAAATACTTTTTTCATCTTATTATCTCCATTAGGTTGATAAACTTAGCCAATACTTTGTTTGTCGTAAAGTTCTCTGTAGAGTGGACACTTAGCATACAGGTCGTCATGCCGACCATCTGCGATAATACAGCCGTTCTCGAAAACGAGGATACGCTGGGCAATACGAATCGAGCTAAAGCGATGAGCAACAATAAAAGTCGTTCGCCCCATAACCAAACGATCCAACTCATCTTGGATTTTAGTTTCGCTTTCCGCATCAAGCGATGCTGTTGCTTCGTCCAAAATTAAAATCGGGGCATCCCTCAAAAAAGCTCGAGCAATAGCCACACGCTGTTTTTGGCCGCCCGACAAACCATCTCCACAATCTGCCAACTTTGTATAATACCCCTCTGGCTTCGATAAGGCAAATTCATGAACAGATGCCTTTTTCGCAGCTTCAATCACTTCTACATCCGTAGCAGCTGGTTTCCCCATCCGGATATTTTCAATAATTGAATTGCGGAAAATAAAAGGGCTCTGTGACACCAGAGCAATGTAACTTCTTAAATCAGCTTTACGCACAGATCGTATATCAATTTCGTCAATGAGTATCTGTCCCGAGGTTACCTCGTAAAATCTGGGGATCAAACTGGCAAAAGTTGTCTTACCAGCGCCACTAGGCCCAACGAGAGCAACAACCTGCCCAGGAAGAATGTCAAGGTTGATATGCTTCAGAACAGGAGTCAGACCATCGTAGGAAAACGACACATCGCGAAAACTGATGTGCCCATAAACATCTTTCAAAGGGATAGGACTCACGGGATCCGGCATTGTATCGGGCTGATCGAGAATGTAACTCAACCGCTCCAAAGAGGCCTGAGCCTGTTTAAGACGGTTATACGTCATTCCCAAACGTTTGATCGGATCGTAACACATGAATAAAGCAGCAGCCAAAGCCATAAATTCCGACTCAGTCATGCCAATTGCATTGCCACGAACAAGAAGATACCCCAATCCTAAGGCACATACACTTTCGAGAACCGGTAAAAGGAATTGTTTATATTTGACGGCCTTCATTTGGATTCTGATGTAACGTTGAGTTACCAAACGAAAAACGGAAACTTGCTGTTCCTGCATGTTGTATGAGCGAACCTCTCGTTGCGAGCTGAGATTCTCTTGCGCAACCGCTGTTAAATCACCCAATTCCTTTTGTGCCCTCCGAGCTTTCTCAACCATACGTTTGCCAAAGAAGGCAATAGGCCAAATCGATAATCCTACAAACACCATATTCATTAACAAGATAGACATCTGCGAGTTTTCCATCGATTTGTATATCAAATAACCCAAAGCACTAACTAAAGTCATTGGTTGTTTGATCAAATCGTTAGCAACCGTCGTAATGCCAGCTTGCACGTTCTGTGTATCAGTTAACAGACGACTAATCAAATCTCCTTTTTTCTGAGTTTCATGAAAGGACAAAGGTAATGTTTGTAACTTGGAAAAAGCAGCCATCCGAATTTCTTCTAAAATTCGCATTCCGACAAAAGCAGTCAGATAACCATTCACAAAAGTAGCTATTCCACGGATACTCATCACTACCGGCAGCATCAAACAAGCTACCACTAATACAATGAGCGGCAACGTCTCCTTCGAAACGTGATTTACCAGGAATTCATGAATAAACGGCGGAAGTTTACTGTTGTCAAATACGACCGGAAATACTTGGTCGATCATCGTGGGAATACCAAATCCGCTTGCTGCCGACGCCACTACGCCAGAGGCTAGGGCTAGGATGAAAGGAATGATGAGTGGTCTTAAATAAACCAAAAAGCGAAGAAACTGTTTCATGGGGTCTCCTCTTTGTTATGCATCTGTTGTTTATCGTACAAATCCCGATAAAGAGGAGATGTCTGATAGAGCTCCTGATGCGTGCCGTCTGCAATAATACGCCCTTGCTCAAATACGAGGATGCGATGAGCCATGCGAATCGTACTAAATCGATGGGCAATGATCAACGTAGTACGCCCAGTAGCTAGAGATTCCAATTGTTTCTGAATCTTGAACTCGCTTCGCATATCCAACGACGCTGTCGCCTCATCCAAAATCAAAACTGGAGCATTCTTCAAAAAAGCTCGAGCAATAGAAACTCGTTGTTTTTGTCCCCCAGATAACCCCTCCCCCGACTCACCAATCATGCGTTGGTATCCCCCCGCTTCTTCTCGTACAATGTCATCAATGACAGCTCGTCTACCCGCTTGGATTACTTCACATTGAGAGGCTTCGGGCTTTCCGATTCGAATGTTATCTTCTACTGTACCACGGAACAACACGGGATACTGCGACACGTAGGCAATCTGCCTCATTAAATCCTTCTTTCTGTATTCACGAACGTCGATTTCATCAAGTTTCACGGAACCTTCGTTCACATCGTAAAAGCGGCAAACCAGATTGGCAAATGTCGTCTTCCCCGCACCACTCGGTCCCACCAACGCTACAATCTGCCCAGCCGGAATGTGAACATTGACATCGTTCAAAACGATCTTATTACCGTCGTAAGCAAAACGCACGTGGTCGAATTTAATATCGCCTCGGCACGATTTTAATTCTCGTGGTTGCTCAGGATCTGGCATGTCATCTGGTTGAAAAATAACTTCATTAAATCGGTCGACAATAGCCATATTCATTGCCAATCTATTATGCACTGATCCCAAACGTTTTACTGGGTCATAGCAAAGATACATAGCTGTTGCCAATGAAATAAAATCTTTCACTTCCATACCATTACTACTGCCCACATACAAAGCAATAGCCAAGGCAATAGCACTGGAGATTTCAACCATAGGAGTCAGAAGATTCTGCCATTTGACAACATTTAGCATCGTCTTCAAGAAATCCCTGATTTGAAACCTCACGTGCTTGATTTGTTCGCTTTCCATACCATATGCTCTAATATCTCGCTGAGAAGCCAAATTTTCCTGTAACGAAGCTGTAATGTCTCCCAATCCAGCCTGAGCCTTGCGTGCTTGGTTAAGCATTCTCTTTCCAATGCGCTGGATAGGAATGATACAAAATCCCACTAGAATCATATTAACCAACAAAATCAAGAACTGTTGGTTTCCACAAGCTTTGTAGACAAGATATCCCAGGGCTCCTAGCAGGGTCATGGGCTGCAAAATCATATCGTTAGCAACCTGCATAACCCCCTCTTGCAGAAATTGCGTATCGTGCATCAGGCGACTCAACAAGTCTCCGCTTTTGTTCTTTTCGTGGTACGATAAAGACAAAGTTTGAAACCGACTGTACAACTGAGTTCTGAAACGTTCTAATACACGCAACCCCGCTGAAGTTAAACAATAAGCGTTAACATAGCTTGCAATCCCTCGAACCACGACCACAGCAGGCAGAAAACATGCCGCCGCCCACACCACCACTTCATGTAAATTCTCTGCCCCAAAAATCGACACAAGGACCTCTTGCGTTGGCTTAGGCAACTGGTCGCGTTCGAAGACAATCGGAAATACTTTGTCGATCATGAAAGGGAAACCAAACCCTCCCGTAAGAGCCGCTGCAGCACCAGCTAAAATTGAAATTAACAACGTCCATTTATAAAAGCGAATATAGTAATCCCACAAATACTTCAAACGCCCCATCATTGTCGGCGACGGCGGATTCGTAGGCAAAGTAACAGTATCCCGAGTCATGGAACAAGCAAATCAAACAACAACATCAATCCTATTCCTCTGGTAAAATCCCATGTTCGACCAAAGAGCGAACAATACGCTGAACGACAAGATCAATGACTGCATCAGCGTCAATACGTACCATCCAGGGTTCGCAAATGCTCTCGAAAATGGCGCGACACTGACGAAGTGATTCTTCTTTTTCAAATGAATTTACTCCTAACCCACGCATTCCGATCCGATTCAGAGACTCTTTAACTGGGATATCTAACCATAAAACAACATCCGGCACAGGTGCAAACTTCTCATTGAGTTCACGGATTTGCTTGATATTCATTCCACGAATGCCTTGATAAGCCATCATTGAGATATAGTACCTATCCAACAAAACCCAGTCACCGCGCTCCAACGCAGGGACAATCAAGGTATCAACGTGTTCGCGACGGTCCTTTAAAAAAAGTTCTGCCTCTTCCTCAAGAGAATAACGCCCTGTCGAACCAGAAGCCCTCAACAAACTCCCCCATTTCCCGCTCGTAGGTTCGAAACTCGTTATTACATGCTTGCCGAGTTTCTCCAATTTTTCTTTCAATAGTTGGATTTGTGTCGACTTGCCTGCACCATCAATCCCCTCGAAAACGATCAATTTACCCTTCCTGTTTTCAGTAAAGCTCATGACGATGCAAATTGTTCGCCTTTTCCAGACAAAATACAGGTCTTCCCAAACTCAGGGATAATTATTGTGATATCAGGCAACTCCTGGCTCAATCGGTTACGCATCCACTCGATAGCCTCTAGGTCACCGTGAACCAGAACGACTCGCTTGGGATGGAGATTTCGTACATAGTCCACCAGTACTTCGCGATCAGAGTGCCCTGAAAAATCGAAGCTATCCATTTCGCACTTCACAGATACAGGAGAACCATGGGAACTCATGCAAACAGTTTGGCCTGTAGCAATTGTTTTCAGCATGCCTGCAGGAGAATCGGGGTCACAATAACCGACAAATAAAATAGAATTGGCAGGATTGGGCAACACTTGCTCTGCCAAAGTATTCGACAAGGTTTTCTCCGTCATCATGCCACTGGAAACAAGATAGATATTACCAGGCTCACAGCGCATCATACCTTTCGAACGACGCGGTAACGGTACCATTTCGACTTGTTCTTTGAAGATAAAATCAGTTGGAATTCGGCGCGTCCGATGTTCAAAAAGATCATAAAGACGCATCACCTTAGCACTCAGGCCACCGTAATATACTGGTGTTTTTAAAGGAATAAGACCTTCCTGCTTAAACCGGTGAATACTGTAAAGTATCTCCTGACCCTTGCCCAAGGCAAACACTGGAATCAATACACTTCCCCCTCGCTGCAACGTCTCAGCAATCTTGCCCGCAAATCGACTTAGTTCTTGATTCCGGCTAAATCCTTCTGGACGTTCCTGCTGCCCACGCGTACACTCCATAATCAATGTATCAACTCCATCTTGAGGAAAATCAGCACCAGGAATCACACTTTGATCCTCAAACTGAACGTCTCCCGTGTAAAATACCGTCTCTCCAGCCTCTGATTCCAAATAGACTCCAGCAGACCCCAAAATATGCCCTGCATCGTAAAACATTGCCAACACATTTTTTTCAGATCCAATCCGGAATGCTTCCTGATAAGGTTTGGCCTGCCAATGTTCGCTCCACTCCTCCAAATCTCGATGTGTAAAAAGTGGATATTCGATAATCCCAAGCTCCAATCTTTTAGAACTCATCACATTAACAGAATTGTGCAACATAACTTCACCAACGGCTGCTGTTGCCGGAGTCATGAAAACTTCCGCTTGCGGCTGTTTCATTTGCAATACGGGCAGTGTCCCGATGTGGTCAAGATGTGAATGTGAGATAAATACAGCCTCAACCTCGCCTGATTTCAGCTGATAAAAATCAGGTATGGCAGCTTCACCTTCTTTCTTCGGGTGCATCCCGGAGTCTAAAATTATTCTTACTCCATCAATTTCCAGTAAATAACAGTTGGAGCCAATTTCCTTTTCCCCGCCTATATTTCTAAAAGTTACCATGTCGGAATAGATATAATACCGCAAAATTTCCCATTTGTCAAAACCAACGAACTAGGATGACATCGGGAATAACCTTAAATTCCTCCCAGCATAAATCCATCCTGATCGATCGGTATAGCCGATCTAATGTCTTGAATGGAAATTGATAGCGAGGCTCGTCCACGGTAAATATTACGATCGATAGTAAAAGCAATGTCCCAAGGTGGGTCGGGAAAATCAAAGTTGGCACCATTAAAGAAGATAGCATCCCGTTCAATAAAACCTTGACGCATAAACAACTTAAGGTGATTGTTACCAACCCGTTTGGGTGGTTCAGTCGGGAATACCCCTCGAGACATAAACACCGGCAGAGGATTGGAATTTCCAAATGGCTCCAACAATTCGTAGCTATCAAGAAGCTCCAACGTCAACTCAACAAACGACACCTCAGCATCAATCAACAAAACAGGCTTCCTCTGTTGAGGGGTCGTCGTTTGTTCAACATATTCATTAAACCTCTGCCGAAAAACATCAATCATCTTCTCCTCGATTACGAGTCCAGCAGCCATGTCATGGCCACCGCCAGATATCAGGCAATCGGAACAAGCACTAATCGCCTGAACAAGAGACACCCCCGGTATCGTGCGACCAGACCCTTTCCCCACTCCTGCCGAGTCGATTGCAATGACAAATGTCGGCTTATAATACCGACGCATTAACTGAGAAGCCACAATACCTACTACACCAGGATGCCAGGAGCGTGCGCCCAGCACAATAACGTGGTTTTTTTCAAGGTCAAAATGCTGTAACATAGCAATTGCCTCTGTGCGAATGGCTTCCTCCTCTTCTTGGCGTCTTTTGTTGTGATCGTCAAGGACATGCGACAAGAATCGGGCTTTGTCAATATCGTTCTCCAACAACAAATCTAACGCATCCAAAGGAGAATCCATGCGCCCTGCTGCATTCAAACGTGGACCAATACGAAAGCCCACCTGAGCCGCTGTCGGCATACCTGACAAACCCGCCAATTCTGTCAATGCACGTAACCCCATGTGAGCACTATGCATCAATTGCTGTAACCCCCGGCGCACTAGAAGTCGATTCTCCCCAACAAGCGGGACAATATCTGCCACTGTTGCAACAGCCACCATATCCACATATTCTTTCAAGTCAAAATCGTCCAAATGCCGCGCTTTGAGCAAAGCATGAGCTAATTTGAAAACTACGCCAGCACTACATAAATAAGTATAAGGGCTGTAAGCTTCTACCTTGGGATTCACTACAGCAGAAGCTGCCGGTAACGGGCCATCCCCGCCTTCATGGTGATCCAGAATAATCACATCTATTCCCAATTCATGCAGGTAATCTACCTCCACGACGGAAGACGTGCCACAGTCTACCGTAATAATCAACGAGGGGGTACAATCCAATTCATGCAAACAACGCTCCAATCCTTGTTTGCTCAGTCCATAGCCCTCCTGAGATCGTATGGGTATAAAATAATGTGGATGTAATCCGTATGCTCCGAGAATCGCTCGTAACACAGCCACCGACGTCACACCATCGACGTCGTAGTCTCCATAAATACAAACGTCTTCCCCGGAGTCGACAGCCTGAAAAATTCGATCAACAGCTTGCTGAATGCCTCCGATAGCATAAGGATCCGTCAAATCCGCTAACCGAGGGAAAAGAAATCTCTGAGTCTCCAATCCACCTCGATGGCCACGCTGCAATAGCAAATGACGAACAAGAGCAGGTATCGCCTCCGGGAAATCCTCGGCCTCTTCTGTCGTCCCCGTCACACACGAGGGACGTTGATGCCAATAAAACCCCGAAATCATGCGCTTATCTTCTTCCTAGAATGTCAAAGGGTCAAGAATGGACTACTGAAAGAAATACCTACATGCCATTAAAATTATTTATAATGGCGTGAATATCAACTAAATACACTAGTGTTAAAAATTAAGTATCTTACTTGATTGACGCAGTCCATAAACGGACTTTTGCCTCGTTGTTCCATATTTTTAAAGTTCGTAATACGTATAACCATTCAATCCCGAACGGAAAACATCCATAGCCTTACGGCGCTCGGCGGGAGTAATCCTCCCTTCAGTAACTGCATTTTCAGCAAGAATTCGGAATTGATCGATCAATGATTTGGTATTGTATTCAACGTAAGAAAGGACATCTGCCACAGTATCCCCCTCGACCTCATGCGTATACACAGGGTGTTTATCCTCCAAATGGACACCCACCACATTTGTATCACCTAAAAGGTTGTGGAGATCTCCAAGCGTTTCCTGGTACGCACCTACCAAAAATACACCAATGTAATAGTTTTCATCTGGTGCGACATTGTGAAGCAAAATAGCTTTAGCTACATCTTCTCGATCGATAAACTGGTCAATCTTCCCATCGCAGTCACATGTAATATCGGCAATGACTGCTCGATTGGTGGGCCGTTCATTCAGGCGCTGTAATGGCATTACTGGAAATAACTGATCAATCGCCCAAGTATCCGGTAACGACTGGAATAGCGAAAAATTCCCATAATACACATCTACCATTGAACACGACAACTCGCGTAAATCTTCCGGAATAGTCTCCATTTCTGTCAACATCATCGAAATACGCTTCAAAATGTGCCAGTAGTAAGCTTCTCCTAAACCTCGTTCCCGCAACGTACTATTCCCATAAAAGAACTGAGCTCTTAATTGGTCACGGTAATAACAGGCATCATTGTAACATTCCTGCAAATTTTTCCGCGAAATCATACGATTCGTGTCCACCAAACATTTCAATAATTCTGAGGCATCTTCGGGTATCGCTGGCGGATTATCCTCACCCGGTGCATTCGTCACATCCAATACATTAAACACAAGAACAGAATAATAAGCCACCACCGCTCGGCCAGACTCCGTAACCAGTGTTGGATGTTCAACTCCATACTTATTGCATACCTCACCGACAATTTCAACGACATCCCTCGCAAATTCGGCAATGGAATAGTTACAGGATGAATGGAAATTCGTCTTCGATCCATCATAATCAACAGCCAACCCTCCCCCCATATCGAGGATTCCCATGGAAGCTCCTTCCTTGACAAGGTCAGCATAAATGCGCGCTGCTTCTGTCAAACCTTCTCGGATAATGGAAATATTGGGTATTTGAGATCCCTGGTGAAAATGCAACAATCTCAAACAGTCCAAATATCCCTCGTTCTTCAACTTGTCAACCACCTCAATCACTTGGGCTGCATTTAAACCAAAAACAGATTTATCTCCTGCCGATTCTTGCCACATGCCGGCTCCTTTAGTAGCTAAACGTACTCGTATCCCTAAATTGGGGCGAATCTTCATCTTAGCAGCTCGTTTCAGAATCACATCGAGTTCAGAAGGCATTTCGAGCACGATAAAAATATTAATTCCAAGTTTCTGTGCCGTAAGCGCAAGATCAATAAATTCATCATCTTTATAACCATTGCAAATCAAGTAAGATTCCGGATTCTGCATATAGGACAACGCAGCAATCAACTCAGGTTTCGACCCCGCCTCCAATCCATAATTGTATCTGGCCCCAAATGCTGTTACTTCCTCGATAACCTGCCGTTGCTGATTCACCTTTATGGGGTAGACTCCTTGATAACGGCCACGGTAATTGGCTTCTCGGATAGCTGAAGCAAAACTTTCATTCAATTCCTCTATGCGATTACGCAACAAATCCCTGAACCTAAACAATACTGGTACACTCATACCTCGCTCGACGAGGCCGTCCACTAAATCAACCAAGCTAACATCGTGATAGACACCGTCCTTACTGTCATTCAGTCTCACAGTCGCCTCCCCATTCTTATTAACTCGGAAATACCCATTTCCCCAATCGTCTACACAATATAATTCAGCTGAATCGTTATGTGTCCAACCGCGGATTTTTTGTTTGATTCCTTCCTTGCGTGTCGCCATAGTCTTTTATCTATAAATTCTATCTAAACAATTAAAAAATAGGCTTAATCAACCCAGTCTCGAACGAAAATCATCGTACGAGAAATGACGGACGAGTCTCAAATTCCCGCTCTCTTCGATAAAAATGTCGGGATGCTGAACTCCATTGAAGAATGTCGTCTTCACCATAGTATAGTGAGACATGTCATCAAACACAAGTTCGTCCCCCGGACGAAGCATACGTGGGAATGCATAATCTCCAATAATATCGCCCGACAAACATGTTGCCGCACCTAGACGAATAGTCACACCCGGTTCCCCTGGCTGCCCTGCTGCACAGTAACTCTCTCCCGGCAAAACAACTGCTGGGTTCTTGTCTTCCTCACAAGTTGATTCGCCTCGCTCCACTAAAAAAACATCTGGTCGATATGGCATCTCCAAAACATCAGGCATATGTGCCGAGGCTGAAACATTCAGAATTGCATGGTTATATCCCTCAGATTGAAAAACATCGAGCACATGACACCGTAAAACTCCCGTATGGATAGCCACCGCTTCACCAGGCTCCAACCAAACATCAACCTGGTAGGCCGCCTTAAGCCTCTGAATGATCCTGATCAACAATTCCCTATTATAATTTGGTTTGGTAATCCAATGTCCGCCTCCTAAATTTAACCATGTAATTTCCGGCTTTTTCAACAAGAAGCCAAAATCGCGTTCCAAAACTTGCAGAGTTGCCTCCAAATCCTCTGATCCCTGCTCGCACAAAGTATGCATATGAAGTCCGGAAATTCCCTGCAAATCCGTCCCTGTCAATAGGTCAGAAATGATCCCTAAACGAGATCCAGGAACACACGGGTCGTACAAAGCCGTATGCCCGGTCGAAAACCTTGGATTCACACGCAATCCGCATTTCAACTGCCCATTGACAAACCTTGGATGTTTCATGACAACACTCTGAAAACGTTTCCATTGGCTGAGACTATTGAAATCTAAATGATCTGTTACTTCCAACAATTCTTCAATATCACTCAAATCGTACCCTGGTGCATAGGTTAAAACAGATTTTTGAAATTCTTCCCGAGCCAACCGAGCTTCCCATACTCCAGAAGCACAACACCCATCCAAGTAAGGACGCAATACATCAAACACTGGCCAAAGAGCAAAACCTTTCAACGCCATAACAATCCGACACCCGGCAGCCTGAGCTGTCTGCCGAAGAATCTGGGCATTGCGTTCTAACGCTTCTGAACTAATAATGTAAGCTGGAGTCAATGGAGTGCATTCAACGTATGCATAAAAACAGATTTGGCGAGCAAAATAATCATTCCGGAACTAAACAGACTCACTTTTCACATACAAACAAAATTTTTTTAAGGGGAACGTCATCTTTTGCTTGAAATATCAATCAATTTTCTCTTTTATATGGAAAACCATATGTTACCGCTATTTACTATGAATTCTCTCCGTCCTTTCACTTCTATCACCCTTGGTTTGTGTTTCAGTGTTATTGTTGCTAGTTGTAACCATTCTTCTTCTCCTAGTGTAGCTGCGCAAAAATTGTCTGATGCTTCTTATACTGAAATTTATGGTTTCAATGGTAGTATGGCACCCAATGATAGACAATTTGTCGCGTGTGGACCTATACCCTCTCAAGCCAAAAGTCTGATTGTACAATATTTGAAAAAGGCCCATCTTAAAAAAGTTGACATCATTCACCCACAACAATTCATTCAGGTTGACGATAAGGGATGGATTCTTTGCACAAATCCTGCTGGACAATTGGTCGGATTTCTCACGCCTTCCGATGCCTCTATTGACCAAGTAAAACACTATCCTACCTGCGGTAGCTATCAATTGCTTGTCAACGATTCTGCTGATGCGCCTCAGCTCTCATACCAAATCCTAAAATCACTTCAATTTTCAGATGCCTACCGTCAAAATGTTCGTAAGCACTTAGGCCTTGAACCCACAGTACTTAATGAGCCAACCCGTGAAGTCATCTCTAATACTTCAGTTGCTCAGGATAATAATAAAGCAGCCATTTCAAATCCTACACCTAAATCTGCTGCCGAATCCAAGCCTACTGATACTGAAAATGATTCTACTGCAACTGACATTACCACGGCTGATGATACTTCAGTTGACAATACTGAATCTGTCGATAACGCAGAAACCTCGTCTGAAGAAGAACCAGCATCCGATGAAACCACCTCGGATACTCCATCTACAGAACCTGAGACTGCCGACGAACCAGAAGCTACTACGGCTGAAGCCTAATAGTTAATTTTCCTCCATCTTAAAATATTTCCTTTATGAGGGTGTGTCGTAATGAACGATGCACCCTCTTTTTCGTCAATTACACAAAAACGGTTCGTTATTTTCAGGCTACCATATTTCGATTTTTTTGATTCATGGATCCTCAATTCCCAAGAAAAGACCCTGTAAGATCGTAAAAGCGTTTAATTAGCCTGTTATGCCTTTTTTCTCTGCTTCGCACACCTCTTCTTTAGATTGAAGGTAATGGCTAAGAAAGAATCCCAAGTACACAGGCTTTTTACTCGACAGCTCATGAGACGCGCCATAGTCTAATGCTCAACATATCTTTGTTTATTTCGATCGTCCCATGCCACTTTCCGATTACACCGTTACAATAGGTCTTGAAATTCATTGCCAGATCAAAACTAAAAGCAAGATGTTCTGTTCCTGCAAGGCTGAATCTGGCGATGAGCCCAACACTCATGTTTGTCCTGTATGTTTGGGACTGCCCGGAGCTTTGCCTGTGCTAAACAAATATGCCATTGAACAGACTATCTTGACCGGATTGATGTTGGGATGTTCAACTCCATCCATATCCAAGTGGGACCGCAAGAGTTACTTCTATCCAGATATGCCGAAAAATTACCAGACAACTCAACTGGATTTGCCTTTGTGTATTGGTGGAGCCATTCCTCTTTTCCCATGGTGTTACCCCACCGATATGGTCAAAAAGAAAGGGTTGCCAGAATTTCGTTCTGCAAAACTCGATCACATCCACCTTGAAGAAGACGCAGGTAAACTAACCCATCACGCTTCCTATTCGTTAATTGATTATAACCGTGCTGGCACTCCGCTCATGGAAATCGTAACAGCCCCCGACATGCACTCCCCAGAAGAAGCCTACGCCTGTCTAAAATCTCTTCAACTCATGGTTATCTATGGTGGTATCTCAGACGCTGATATGGAAAAAGGTCAAATGCGCTGCGATGTCAATGTTTCCCTCTTCCCTAAAGGCCAACAGGGGCTAGGATCCAAAATTGAAATGAAAAATATCAATTCCACAGGTGCCGTTCGTCGTGCCTTGGAATACGAAATTCGACGTCAATCTGAAGAACTCGATATGGGTATTGACCAAGTGCAATCTACTCGCCGATGGGATGACGAACGCGGAGAAAGCATCCTGATGCGCACTAAGGAAAATGCTCATGATTACCGTTACTTCACCTGTCCGGATCTTGTACCAATTCACACGGCCAACATAGTCACAAAGATGGAAACGCAAGTTCCAGAACACCCCATGGACAAGCAACAACGTTTCATCAGAGACTTTGCCATAAGCGAATACGATGCCAATGTGCTCGTAGCAGATCCCGAATTAGCTCGTTATTTTGAGGCAGCAGCAACACAACCTGCTCTGGGTAAAAAAATCGCTAACTGGGTTATCAATGTCGTCGCTGGCCTCTTGAATGAAAAAGGGATTTCTCCGTCTCAATGTCCTGTACAGCCCACAGCCATTGCAGGACTCGTGACATTAGTCGAAGACGGTACGGTATCCAACAACCAAGCTCGCGAAGTCTTGATGCTACTTTGGAACCAACCGGAACTCGAACCTACCGTTGCAGCTAAACAACTCGGTTTCGAAAAAACAGATACCTCGTTTCTCGATGGCATTATCGACAAAATCCTTGCTATTAACCCAGATAAAGCCGTAGAAATCTCTTCAGGAAATGCTAAACTCCTCAACTGGCTTACCGGCCAGGTTATGCGAGAAGTTAAAGGGAAAGCGAACCCCAAAATGGTCACCGAAACGCTCCGCAAAAAACTTGGTCTCAATTAATTTATCCACCAGTTTGAGTCCCCCCTCGCCTTGACGGAATAAAATTCAATCCATACAATTCGTTTCCACTATGAGCCAATTGGGGTCTTATTTTCTAGCTAGCCGTCCCAAAACCCTTTCAGCTGCGCTCATCCCTGTATGGGCCGGGTGCATGGTTGTTTGGCGCTTAACCGGACAATGGAATTTTACTTTAGCTGTTTTTACATTTACCTCTGCGCTCTGCCTGCAAATTGCCTGTAACTTATTCAACGACGCTATCGATCACGCTAAACATGCTGACACTAAACGCCGTACTGGTCCAAAACGCATGACAGCCTCTGGCAATTTATCTCGCCGCCAGGTATTTATTGGAGCAACTATTTTCCTTCTTATTGCCTGTGGTATGGCTATCCCTCTTATCGACTTGCGTGGATGGCCCATCATTGCTATCGGCATTCCATCTCTTTATTTCGCTTATGGTTACACTGGCGGTCCATATCCTTTGGCCTACAATGGCCTTGGTGAGATCTTCGTTATTCTCTTCTTCGGGTTAGTCGCTGTCTTAGGCACAATCCTTGTCCAAATTGGGACTTCCCTTTTCGTTCCTGGTACAAATCTCGTAAGTTTACAGGTCTACCATGCCGGATTTCTTGTAGGTATCCAAGTTGGTCTTCTCAGCGCCTCGATGATTTCTATCAACAACCTGCGCGATCGTAAAGAAGACGCTACCACCGGGAAGAAAACTCTTGCTGTTCGACTTGGTTCTGCTAAAGCTCGCGGCATGACGATGGGGTTTATCGTTGCTACTTATGTCACTCTTCCCATGTCATTCAGAGTTCTCCAATTATCGATTGAAGATGCCTGGTGGAAATGGTTACCGTCCCTATTACTGGCTGGTTACATGCTACTGAAAATCCAACGTACGCCAGAAAATCAATGTCTTAACCCTGTTCTGGGGCTCGCTTCTCTCCATCTTATCATTTATATCCTTGCCTATACTCTCAGTTAAGGGAAATCCCATCAATATCAACTGACACTCAAAAGCCACCAAGATTGTGGGTCAACTGGTAGCATTTGGCTGCAATGTTAACAAAAGATACGTCAGTCGTTTAAATCATGATATTCCATACTTCTCGAATGCATAAGTACAATCTCTGATTCTTCATGATATACTTCATCCGGGATTTCTCCTCTCTCTGTGGTACTTGACTATCTGTACCAGACTGGCGATGCTTTCTTGTTGCTCTTCTGTCAGAAGATGCCCGCGACACCCTCGTTCGCATATTCTCGCCTTCATCCCCTTTCTCACAAAAGCAATCTCCATGCCTACGTAGCCTGAATCCATATAAAACTCTTCCCTTTTAATATCATTGCAGTCAACTAGTTCTGATGAATACCTAGAATCATGCACAGAGGCAGACGTCGTGGCATAACCTGTTATCAACTTGGTCTTGTAATTATTAGTGTCCGGTAAAACTTTTTGAGTAAGTAGTTCCCTTAAAGTAGTTTACTAGGAGAAAATTGAGGACAATCAAACTCCAATTTTTGGGAGTCTTATTGTCGATCTGCCGCGCACAGTGTTGTAACAGAGTTTCAGAAACACGTAGAACTTCTTTGGATCGGTTCCGACACTCAGATTTGATGGGGTCATGTGCGGCAAGAACTGTTATACTTCTTCAAAGGCGAGAAAGAGATTAGGTGAAAATGCTTAAAGAAGCCGATAAGAAACCTCCAGAAACTCGCCTTGTTTTCATTGGACTTACTTTTTCCAGAAATCCATTCGCTACGTCCGTTTGCTAGGCATTGCGGAGGCCTTCAATCAATTTGGTCTTATCCGTTTTTACCGGACACTAATAATAAATTAAACAATAACATTAAACCCAACTAGAACAGTTACGATGATGCCAACAGCAAGCCGATACCATCCGAAGACAGCAAAACTGTGTTTCTGCAAGTAGGAAACCATCCATTTTACTGCAACAACCGCAGAAAGCCATGAAGCAAACGTACCAACGGCTAGCGATTCCCAGCCAAATTGGTTAAGCATTTCTTGACCATGTTTCATCGCATCATAACAAGTTGCGGCCCCCAAAGTGATCAACCCCAACACAAAACTAAACTCAACTGCAGCAGACAAAGACAAACCAACAAACATACCTCCTAACATCGTCATCAAACTCCGGCTCGTTCCCGGCCACATAGCCACACATTGCAATAATCCAATAATAAAGGCTTTCTTAGGTGTCAATTCCTCAAAATCGAGTCCCTGATGTTCATCGCCTTTTTTGCGAGAATACCGCACGTAAATCAAAATGCCTAGTCCACCAACAACCCATGCAACAATCACTGGCTTGAGACCAAACAAAAATGTCTTAATCCAGTCGTCAAAAATAAGGCCAATAACAACAGCTGGTACAAAAGCAATCATGAGGTTGATCAGCATTCTGAGTCCTGCTGGATTTTTGCCTAACACACCAAGAACCATTTCTTTCACCCGCATGTAATACAGCCCTAATACAGCCAAAATAGCACCACTCTGAATACAAACAGCAAATGCATCGTCTGCTGCGTTGTTATGAATTCCTAACAAAGCTTGAGTCACCAGCAAATGTCCAGTCGAGCTCACCGGTAAATATTCTGTTAACCCTTCGACTATCCCCAAAATCACTGAATCAACGATGGTCATGGTAGGCTAGTCCTACCGAAATCCCCTCACTAGGTCAACCGCCAAACTTGGCCCATCCAACTTTTTGCTGGCATGTCTGTCTTTTCGTGGATTTATCTAAGAATTTTTCACATTCCCAACGGATGGTCTTAGTCGTTCGAGCAATTTTTTACAAGTAGAAGCAACGGCTTCTACCGATAAAGACTCACCCTTATTGTTCCAACAAAGAATCTCATGGAAATTCCCGTATGGTTCATACCGTTTATCAGCAACTTCTTCGGCCATAACTACGGTTGGCACTCCAACATAAGTTGCTAATGTCGAGAAAAGTCCATCAACAGCAACTATACCACAAGCTTCTTCCAATTCGTAGATTAACGAATCTGGTTCGCCAACAACCACCGACAAATTCAATGCTCTTCCCAAACGTTCTGCTTCCTCACTCCGGTCATTTGTGGCAATAATCCGGCACTCACCCCCCAAAGCTACACTCAATCGTCCCCATAACTCATTCGACCAGCAGCCCTGCGTCCGGTTAGAAAACGGCGCTAAAAACCACACGTTTCCAAGCGGAGTCTTCCGCAAAGCAGGAAACAAACTAGGATCTTCACAAGGTACTGCATGGAATTTCGCTAACTCCAGATAGGCATTCATTAACATGCGCGATTGGCTTATTGAATTCCGGCTAATGTTTCGCGTCCGGAATCGATATTTCCGACTATATGGATGCTCGGCAAATCCCGAAAACGCCAATGGGCGGAATGGCAGCAATCCTCGAACTGTTTCACAACTGTCATCTAACAACACCGCCATATCATAAGGTCCATCGTCGTACAATGCAGGAGCATTCAACTGGTTCGATAACTCATTCGCAGAACGGAATGTTACCACTTTGTCTACCACACTTTCTTTTCTCCAAAATGCAGCAAACTTAGGTGCACACACCACAATTACCTGCATGTCAGACCGAGCCGCTTTCAATGCATGAGCCAATGGTACAGCCAGCAATGTCTCCTCCCATGATTTCGGAGGGGCTAACAGAATCCGGAAAGGGATCAAATCCATCCCTTGCAACAAAGCATTCGTCTTTATATCGGTCGATACTATAGCTTTGTAAACTTTCCACCGATGGTGCATCCAAAACCCATCCAACGGCGAACGTTTTACGATTTCCTCTACCTTGCGATTAACGGCAATCGTAATTCCCGGCACAGAGCTATCAACTTCCTGAGGGTCGATCGGTTCACCCATATCGGCAATCCAATGTCCCAACCTCTCCGTATATACTCCAACCGCTATCATTGCTGCCTTCGTCCGCTTGTACATCAATGCCGGTAAATACGTTGTTCCAGCCACCTTCCGGAAATAAGGAACAAATACTCCTTCCTGTAAATATTGATCACATAACACTCCCAGAGAACCCTTCTCCCGAAGAAAATGCAAAGGAGCTTGAATCCCACTCTCTTTAGAAAACATTTGAGTTCCTCGCTCGGTACGCCGCTTATATAAATATTCTTCAATCAATGGATTATCCATCTGCCGGTACATCGAACCGTAATGCTCAACTTCACGAAAAAATGTTCGGACTCTTGCCAGTATCTCCCAATTCCCCGAATGGGGGATACAACACACTGTCCCTTTGTTTTTACGCAACCCAGCAGTAAACACTTCCGGATGATCTAAACGTACGTAATGACTCAGTTGCTCATCTGTTAATGTCGCGGTCTTCATCGAGCCTAACATGTTTGCCAACGTACGCTTAAAATTCTCCATCACTAACTGATCCAATTCCTTACCTCGTAATGCCGTCCCCATGACGATGCGGATGTTGCGTCGCACAATGCGCCGCCGAGACGGCAATAGCCAGTAAGCAAGCCACCCCGTAAAACGCCCCAATTGACAAAGCATCGTCATAGGCGCCAGGGTCAAACACTTTTCAAACACATGGAAAAAAAACATCCCTACATGCTGAGAAAACGTATTTTTAGGCGTCTTTGGCGTTACGGCTTGTTCGTCAGTTCCCGGATTCATGCTTCCTCCTTACCTTAGAAAATAATCCCCCCAGATTCAATCCTTTTCATATCTTTACCAAGTCTGTTGGATCTGTTCAATGAACACAAAAGTAAAGCGGGAAGCCGCCAATTGATCCAGTTTTGATGTTTAAGGTTCTATTTTCCCAACGCCTTTACGGGTTAAGCGACGAGCAGATGGAGTATCAAATAAAAGATCGCATGAGCTTTCGCGAGTTTATTGGAGTGGAAAGTGTATTGGGCGTGCCCGATGCCAGAACAGTGTAGAAATACCATAATGACCTGAGCAACAAGGGAGTATATGATATGTTATTCAAGCGTTTCTACGAGTATCTCGAGAGCCAAGGGAGATCCTAATTTGCTCACCTGACGTATTTTTTGTTAATATATCAGTCAACCGCTAACCAGTTAATCCCTAGCCTTGGGAGCTCTTTGGATTGTTAGTTAATATGGATGGATTTTTAGAACATCCCTTTATTCTTTTCATACTTCTAACCCAACTCAATAGACCCTATTGTTAACAGATTACAATCCGTTAATTTATTGTTATAATATATTGATAATCTGTGATTTACACGAATTACATTAGTATACTTGGATATATGAAAAATTAAGAAATAATTTTTTGCTATTCAATATATTATTAATAATCAATAGATTATGAGCATTGTGATTTTAGAGTTGACAACGGATTGTAAATCCGTTAATTTTCAGTAGTCATATGTCTAATCGGTGTAGTCAATTTATTAAAAAAATACAATATCACATTATGAAGAGTATTTTTATTCATTTTAAAAACAGTAATCATTTTATGACATTTTACTATCTACAGTTCAATTATTTTTTATTATTTCAATTTTGTTTCTAAAATTTTACTGTATTGTTGGGACTAAATAGCATTGATATAATACTCCCATCATTAAATTTTTCTATGACTTACTACCACATTTCCAATATTAGCATTAATCTACCAGAAACTATTTATATTTAAATGGAAATACTACAAGGGCGGTTTTGTAAAACTATTTTTACATCAATTGAATATAATTATATAAAACACATCTTAATCCTGTCATCAATAATTTATTAATTTTATGGTTTCTTTTATCCGATATATCGATCTTTTTTCTCGTACCAAAATTCTCTGCATCGGAGATTTAATGTTAGATGTTTTCATCTATGGCAAGGTAAACCGGGTATCGCCCGAAGCTCCAGTACCAATACTGCTTGAATCGGGCGAGAGAAGCATGCCAGGTGGAGCTGGTAACGTCGCCATTAACTTAAGAGCCCTGGGATGCCAAACTTTCATTGCCGGAGTTGTTGGAGCTGATCGCAATGGCCAAGTTTTGCATTCTTCCCTTTGCGATCAAAATATTGATACGAATCTGCTGCTAACTAAGATAGAGTATCCTACTTCAGTAAAAATTCGGTATGTCGCTGGTTCCCATCACCTCCTTCGCGTTGATAAGGAAGAAATGCTGACAGATCAAGATGCAAAATCCCATTTACTACGATTGATTAGTCAGAAAATTCCAGAGATGGACATCGTCTTATTGTCTGACTACGGAAAAGGCTTATTTGATCGGGAAATGTTATCTTCTTGTATTGCTCAATGTAAAAAATACGGGAAACAAGTCATCGTCGATCCGAAACGAAACGACTATTCCTATTACGCTGGAGCTACGCTTGTTAAGCCCAATCTCAAAGAATTTATCGCGGCTATCGGGCATGAAATCCATCCGTCGCAACCTAGTTTCGATCGACAGGCTATACAATTCGGTCGTAAACTTTGCAACAAACATCAAATCGACAACCTCCTAGTAACACTGGGAGAATATGGTATGATTTTCATACCCGGAACAGAAGGAGAAGCCCTCATCCGTATGGATACACAGGCTCGAGAAGTTTTCGATGTATCAGGAGCTGGCGATACCTCTTTAGCAGTTTTGGGAGCTGCTATAGCTTCGGGAGCACCTATCCGGGACGCCATGGAATTGGCCAATATTGCTTCTGGCATTGTTGTCAGCAAATTCGGCACAGCTAGTGTTACCGACAAAGAGCTTAAAGAACAATTAAATGGCATACAAAAGCCAAGAAAATTGAGTAGTGAACAAGCTGCTCAATTAAGTCAGGAACTGCGAGCCCAAGGGAAAACCGTAGGATTCACCAATGGGTGTTTCGATATCTTGCATCCAGGCCACATCCAGTCATTCGAAAAGGCAAAGAAAGAATGTGACATCCTCTTTGTTGGACTCAACAGTGATGCCTCGGTTAAGCGCCTTAAAGGTAGTACCCGACCTGTCAATAATGAAAGTATTCGAACAGCCATGCTCTTAGGGTTAAAAGCTGTCGATTATGTTGTCGTATTCGACGATGACACGGCCCTCTCGCTCGTACAAAGTATTCATCCAGATGTTATTGCTAAAGAAGGATACCCTTTAGACAAGTGGCCTGAAGGACAATATGTTGTCTCGTATGGAGGTCGAGCTATTGAATTGCCGAGAATCGATGGATTCTCAAGCACTGAAATAATTCATAAACTTTCCAAATCTTCTCAAGAACGTTCATTATGACACACCACGATTTCAAGAACGAATTATTGACCGTTGCTACCAATTTCGCCCAGTTGGCCGAAATGGCTCCAACCATTGAAAAAATAGCCCTACGTTGTCTGCATGCTCTCGAACGTGGCAATAAGTTGATGTTTTGTGGGAACGGGGGATCAGCCGCTGATTCCCAGCACCTCGCGGCAGAACTTGTTGGCCGCTATAAACTGGAACGCCAGGCTCTACCTGCTATCGCCCTGACTGTGGACACTTCAATTTTAACCGCTCTGGGGAATGATTATGGTTATGTGTCTGTTTTCGAACGCCAAATCGAAGGTTTAGGGAAACCAGGAGACGTTTTAATAGGTATCTCAACAAGTGGTAATAGTGATAATGTCGTTCGCGCCTTTCAAAAAGCACGTACCATGGGCATCTCTACAGTTGCTTTGACAGGTCAAACTAGAAGCCGCATGGCGGAATTAGCCGATGACACACTCAATGTGCCTTCGACTGTAACAAACCACATCCAGGAAATGCACATAGCTGTTGGGCATCTCATCTGCGAATTCATCGAAATCCGTCTTTTTAATCAACAACACAATGCGTAAGGTCTTATTTCTCGACCGTGATGGCACTATCAATGTTGATAAACATTACCTCTGTCGTCCCGATCAATTCGAGTGGATACCCGGCATTGTTCCCCTATGCCAAGGAGTTTTGTCGCACGGTTACGAAATCATCGTTATCACGAATCAATCCGGCATTGCTCGTGGTTATTATACTGAAGAAGAATACCAGGTTTTCACCAGGTTCATGATTTCACAGTTTGCACTGCACCAAATTGTTCTCCTAGGCGTATTCCACTGCCCCGATTTGGAATCTCCCGACCGGAAACCCGAACCTGGCATGTTTTTGAAAGCAGCTCGACAATACCAAATCAATATGCTTGCTTCGTTGAGCCTTGGTGACAAAGAACGAGATGTCATCGCAGCCTCTCGTGCTGGAGTCGGTTTCAATTGTCTCCTATCCCCAAATACAATACCCCCTCATACCCTAGCTCATGCCGTTCTCCGACGTCCAGACGATATGTTGAAGTTTCTGCCAGAGGCTAGGTGTTGTCTATGATTCTCCGGGAAAAAGCGAACGAAGCTCAGTTTCGAAACACCTGGAGTCTGTTCTCCAAGTTCGGTTTATGTCTTGTCAAACACAAAAAATCCGCTGAGCGTTTTATTTCTCTTTCTTCGTTTATTTTTGTTATTAATGGTCGGTAAAACTTTGTCTCTTGAGGTAGTTCTACTAAGAGAGGACTTTGTTACAACGACAGAAAAGGGATGGTTTATTGAGCTTATCTTTACAAACGCACAAAAGATAAAATACAATAACAGACAACTCAATAAACCACAACAAAAGTAAACATAAAATCCGTAACTGGCAAGCGTACCATAAAAATATTTGCTGACGGGCAACCTTGACCTCTAGATCAATCAAGCTCTACTGGATGAATGAAAGGCCCTTGTGGGTAAAAAGGAAGTGGTTGGCGAATGCGTTGATAATGGTAGCATCATCTTGCGTTACCTTTTGATCAAGACAGCTTACCTGTGAAATTTCGTCAAGCACAAGGCTTTCTGACGAGCCTCTTCAACCTACTTGTTTTTTCCAGACTGCCCATGCCGAACTATACGACCTTGATAGAGACAGGCATTGGTCTCGGACTCTATCAAGGAACGCCTGGATCAAGGGGAGAACTTGATAGTCGGGATTAACTCCACCGCCTTGAAGGTGTTTGGCGAGGGTGAATGAAAAGTCCTCAAGAATGGCTGGAGTAAACACCGTTGCAGGAAAAAGTTGTACCTCTGTGTGGATCTAGTCTCCCAGGGAATCCTGGCAATGCAGCTGACAGGTAATGAGAAAGGCGAGGCGGAGGTAGGTTCAGACATGCTCAGCGACGAATCTAAAAGGCTCAAGATATTCAAAGGAGACGGAGGATACGACAAGTTCGGATTCCGGAAGATATTGGGAAATGAGGTTATACAGGTTATCCCATCAGCGAAGTCTGAACGAAGTAGCCATGTCCCGTTACAAAACAATCTTTGGGAGAACTATGTCCGCACGTAAAGTCTGCAATCAGTTGGCAGAAATTAAAATAAAGTATCTGTTATTAAATAGGTATGCCCAATTGGGTATGCCAATGGCCTACAGAGTAGGTTGAAGGGGTATTGATTTCGGAGGGAATTTACGTCTCTGCTCTTTTGGACACTACGTTGCAACAACGTCCCGGACACTAATAAATCTGAACTTAATACCCCGCAATACGTCAATTCAGGAAAAACACAGCAGACTCGAATTTATTCATTGGTTCCAGCGGTAGCAGTATCAAGCGGGGAAGGCATGATAACCGGACGAAGACTGACAGTTCGAGTAGAATATTCTTCAGAAGGTTTAAAAAGCCAACCTGGATCTTTGTTGATAAGTTCGTATCCAGTCAATTGAAATACAGGTAATTTGAGATTTGAATTTGGTTCGTAAGCCATTTTACCTGTATAATGGCCATAAATACGATATTCATAATTATTGTCAAATGAATAAGCCGGACTATCTCCTGATTCTGGATAACGGTCAGGATTAAGTTTGCGGCTTTCGTCCATAATAACGAGCTGAGCATTCCTCCAAGATTCTCTGGGTTTGCGCAAATAACCCCAAAAACGAGTAGCAGGCACAAAGTAACGTCGGCCAATATAATAATCACCGTCTGGTTCTGTAGCAATGATCTGTTCTCGTCGAGCAATGGCAAGCTGATCGTCTCGCATCGTATGGCACTGCGTTAATAATCCGCTACAACAGAAAGCTAGAATCAAGAGGAGAGAGCTTTTATTCATGAATGCATTGGATATGGCTCGGCTTAGCATTTGAGTCAAGACCTGATGACACACAGCACAAAGTCTCCGGTTAAGAACCATCTACCTTGGCTGCCAAGTTATTGAGAACAACACCAGCCGCCATCAATCCAAAGGCCCCTGTAACAGGAGCTACCGCACCAAATCGCGAATCAGACAATTCAGCATGACGCTGATACGAGATTCCGCCTCCTGGTGCAGGATAAACAGGACGTTCCGTAGAAAACACGCAAGGAACCCCCCACGGTCGACAACGATCAATCGGCATGTCGTATTGAGTCTTCAACAGACGACGCAATTTCGCCAACAGAGGATCACCTTCAGTTCTCGCAAGATCGTCTACCCTCACTCGCGTTGGATCTCTCCTACCTCCTGCTCCTCCGCTAACGACGATAGGAATTTGTCGGCGCACAGACGACGCGACGAGATAGGCTTTGGCCTCAATACTGTCGATAGCGTCAACGACAACATCAGGTTGAGCCGCCCACAATTCCTTGTCGTGATCTGCATCGTAAGGCGTTCTCAGGATCGTCAATTTTATCCAAGGAGCAATATCAACTAAACGTTCCCCCATGACGTCTACTTTCATACGTCCCACTGTCGAGTACAATGTATGCAATTGGCGATTAACATTGGTAATACTAACCTCATCCATGTCCATAATCACCAGAGAACCAATGCCACTGCGAACCAATGCCTCTGCAATCCACGAGCCCACGCCTCCTAAGCCGATAATTGCTACTCGGGATTTGCAGAAAACTTGCCAAGCAGTCTCTCCATAAACTTTACGAACACCAATTAAACACGATTCTATACCCATCCCAATGCACGAATTAAATGACTTTACCATCTCGGTCTACTAGACGCTGAATACGGTCAATCGACCGAGCACGCCCAGTCGTCTCGTCGATGCGAACAACCACACCACACAAACGTACAGGCCATCCGGCTACGGGAAACTTTGCTGGCATACTCGAACAGAACCTCCTGATAATAGCTTCGCGATCTCGGCCCAAAATACTCTCGGCAGGTCCACACATGCCAACATCAGTTAAAAAGGCCAACCCTCCTTCTCGAATGATTTCATCAGCAGTTTGGACATGAGTGTGTGTACCTATCAGAGCAGAAGCCAGACCATCGAGGTAATACCCCATGGCAATTTTTTCACTAGTTGTCTCGGCATGCATATCGACAAATACCGCGCAGCAATCTTCTTCAGTCTTCAAACGCAGAGTCTCTTCTCGTCCCAATAAGAAAGGGTTCTCTAGTGGTGGTTGAATGAAAGAACGCCCCTGCAGCGATATGACACCTATGCGTCCTTTGGGTGTACTGATAACAACACTCCCCCTTCCTGGAGTACCACTAGGGTAATTTAATGGACGCAGCACGCGCAAGTCTTCGTTTTTCATCTCTTGCATCCAGGGAGCTAAATCTGGCTGATCCCAGACGTGGTCTCCTAGAGTCAACACATCTGCTCCAGATGTCAAAAGTTCGAGAACCAACTTAGGTGTAATACCACGCCCCGCCGCCGCATTCTCCGCATTGGCAATGGCACAATCAATTTCAAACTCTTGTTTCAACAGCGGAAGCAAAGCTTTAAAGGCTCTACGTCCAGGTTCTCCAACAATATCACCAACAAATAGGATAGACAGCATGATTTGTTATTTCTTCTTCTTAACGGGAATCACGAGTACCGGCAAGGGGGAATTACGCACAACAGAAGTCGTGACGCTACCCACAATGACACTCTCAATAAACCCGCGACCATGTTTGCCCAACACAATCAAGTCTATTTGATATTCTTTTGCAAAGTGAATAATGGATTCTCCAACTTCAAATTCATCGCTAACCACTTCTTCTACCTGAGCTTCAGTGATATGACGCAACTTCTCTGCATAAGTGTGAAGGCAACGTTCCGCATTGCCACGAATTTCTCCACGTTCGTCTGCATCTAAAATCGGATATGGAATGTCATCTGGTAAGACTCCCGTCATTTCGTAACGTATATTAGGCTCTAGAATATGGAGTAAATAGACGACTACGCCCTTTTGAGATTGTATAATGGGAATCAACTTGTCAATCACTTGATCGGAAGCATCTGAAAAATCGATAGCTACAAGAATTCTATTCATAACACCTTTACTTATCATAAAAAATCTAAATTGACACCAGAAAAATCCAGTTTAGCATTATCTCATGAATTTTTCAAAATTCTTAGGTTTTCCAAACTTAGGAACGGTGGGTTCGCCAGCTGCTTGAGCAGATTCATTACGGTAGTCTCCGTAGAAATTCGAGTTTAGGTCCATCCACAAGGTAATGCGATGCCAATCTTCTGTGTCAAGTTGTACACCATGGTGTCCTTTTTTGAGGAAAGGTAACAACTGCGACGCCCGTGCTCCAACATCGCCAGGAACCGTCCAGGTGAATTTGTTCTGGGACCAATAACTGCCATTACCGCCATGTCGCGCCCAAGCCATATGGCTGAGTGTCTGGAATCCATTACTCCACCCAAATCGGTTAACCTGACGCCGTTGCCCATTCTGATAATTGACTATTTGGAAAGTCCGCCCATCTAACAAAGGAGCACTAGGTGCATTTTGCTCATGACAATGTACACATTTCTTATCAAGAACTGGCTGAACAAGCCGGGGAAATGTCAACGGATATGAGCCTGTGGGTTCCGGCTGAAGCCGTGACGGCCCACGAGTCAGCGCCATAGGGGTGTCGGAATGTCTTCGTGAGGCTGGAGTCCGGAAGCGATTTTCATGGCACCCCATGCACGAGAGTCGTTCTCCTTCGTGGGCATAAGTTGACGATCTCATCGAATGAATAGCTTGCTTGTTCTCATCCAACAATTGGAAATAGACGTTGGTATTGACCGGCATGGTAAAATAAGTACTTCCATCTTCTTCCACCGGGACAATACCCAAACTACCTCTTACCAAACTCTGATGCCCTACCCCAATATTGGGTTCGTCGATATATGCGTTAGATTTCGGAAATAAATTGACTACACGCAACCATTTAATTTTAACGTCTTTTGGTAAAGGACGTTCTGAATCGTAGACATTCATCACAAAAACCTCTGCCATATCCGAAATTGTATCTTGTCTACCATCGGCCAAAACCTTAGGCCTTGTCATGTCTGGAATGATTCGAGGACGTTTCCTCGGGCGGAATGGGATGGGATCCAAACAGGGGATAGCAGCATCTTGCCAAAGCAATTCCCGGTTGCCAAAACTGTCGACCAAATATAGTCCATAATCATGCCCATCACGATCGTAAACACACAGGTAAAAATCTTCGCTGAGTGGCCAGGGAGAACCAAAACGTTCGCCAGAGGAGCTACTAGCCCCATTTCCCCAAGGATAGGCATAGCCAGGACTTCTCTCAGCCTCGGGGAAATGAACATCAGGAGTTACTCGTTTGACCTGAGACATAGCGCCATCATCCGGCGTGTCTGGATCTACCAAAATCAGAGATCCATATGAAATTCCATGGTGAGGCGCCGCTACTGCAATCAATTTTTTACTCCCCGGTATGGCTCGGAAAGAAAATTCTGCCCAAGGCCGATTTTCGCGTTTAACAGCGTAGTTGCCATGAGGAGCTCGAGGATCTCGTCCATCCGGATAACATATCCACAAGTGGTGAGCGCCGCAATCGTCACGGTCTACGTAATCCCATCTCGTATACGCAATCATTCCATCGTTGGTCACGCTTGGATGCCATTCGTTTGTTTCGTGGAAACTCAAGGGGACAATACCTGAACCATCCTGATTCATCGAATACAATACGCCCGCCCCTGTCCAACGCGCTCCACAACGCACATTAGCACCTCGTTCGTCGGAAATATAAGCAATACGTCCGTTCGGTAATTCACAAGGGTCAAATGCATTATAGTTACCATCTGTCAATTGCCGAAGTTCGCCTGTTTTCAAATCAAAGCGAAACAGATGATAAACACGATCCTGCCCCCAAAAATAATGACTGTAGTTCGCCGGTAGACGTTTCACCTCTGCATACGTACCAAAATTCTGTGACCAATCGTCCGTCTCAAGCGCTGGAGTATGTTCCGCCTGAGTCCACGCAAAATACAATGCTTCAGCGTCAAATCCTAACTC
Source organism: uncultured Akkermansia sp. (assembly GCA_949296365.1). Classification (GTDB taxonomy): domain Bacteria; phylum Verrucomicrobiota; class Verrucomicrobiia; order Verrucomicrobiales; family Akkermansiaceae; genus Akkermansia. The sequence continues at coordinate 78,793 of CASFPZ010000016.1, forward strand.
TAGTGATAAGAACGCCCCATTCTTCAATGGTTTACCCCGCTGACGTCCATTAACCACAGGAGTTTCTGTCAAAAAAGAATAAGCTTTAGGGTTCTCCGAAAAGGGATTTCGCAGCACCATTGGAGAACCTCCAGCCCTGGCATTAAAACCCATGTATTGGTCGACGATGTGAATTTCACCGCGACCGTGCCGTTGATTATAATGTGTCAGAAACACAATTTCAGTCAATCCCTTTAATAATTTGTTGCTGAAGGAAAGTGATCGGCGAATTGAACAAAGCTCTTTGAAACGGGCTAAATCATCAGATCGATCCTCGAGGGGCAATTCACGATATTGTTTTTCCCAGTCATCTAGTCGGGTTTTCAATTGTGTCACTACAATATCATTCGGCTGGGCTGTAAGTAAATAATCCAACAGAGCCTTCGTGTTACGTAACACAATGTCACAAGGAGATTTGTCCGTCAATTGATATACCGAAGATGGGCGTAATGTTTCTTTGTTAAGTCGTTCAAAATTAAAATGATTCTTTTTAATAAGTTGAATATCGCGTTTCAGATGCGCGAACTCGTCTTCCCAGTCTTGTTGCGGAGTCCGAGCAGATGGAAGCCCTTTCTTTTCCAGACCAGGTACATTGCGAAATGATTCACATGGGACCATCTGGGCCGTCAAAGGAATACTTCCTAATATACAGCCTATTCCCCAAAAACACAGGAAGATGGAAGAGAATTTCATCAATTTATGTTGGGAGTCTAAGCGCCTCATACTTTCATGGATACGAAAATAAAAAACTCCTTCTTTCAAGTAAGTCAGGAAACTACCTAAAAATAAGAATTAAACACTCACATTCATGACATTCCCACTTTAATGTTTAAGGCTCACCCAAACTGACTTACTAGGCTCTTGAATCATGCTTATAGTATTATTATACTTGTCACGTCCTCGACGGGCATTCCTGCGCATATGAAAAATAATTCGCCTTCTACTCTGGAAAATGCCTCGCACGTGATTACATCCATTTATGGACAAGACGCATTTGGATTAAAAACGATGCGGAATTACCTCTCGCGAGAAGTCTATAAAAAACTCTTAGCAACGATCAAGAAAGGTCATCAACTTGATCCTGACATAGCTAATGACGTGGCTGTTGCGATGAAACAATGGGCTTTAGAAAAAGGAGCCAGCCATTACACTCATTGGTTTCAACCCTTGAATGGATCTACCGCCGGCAAACATGATTCGTTCGTAGAAGTAGACCACGAAGGTAATTTGGAACTTGCTTTTTCTGGTAAGAATTTGGTGAAAGGTGAATCGGATGCTTCGAGTTTTCCGACGGGAGGATTGCGTGCAACGTTTGAAGCCCGCGGATACACTGCATGGGACCCAACAAGTCCAGCATTTATCAAACGCACCGGCCATGGAGCGACATTGTGCATTCCAACGGCATTTTGCTCATATAAGGGAGAAGCATTAGACAAAAAGACTCCATTACTGCGGTCAATGAAAACTGTATCGATGCAGACAAAGCGATTGTTGGCCTGTTTTGGAGAATCGCAAGACATCCGGGTAACTCCAGATTTGGGTGCTGAACAGGAATATTTCTTGATCGACAAAAAACTTTTCAGCCAACGGCCAGATTTGATGATGTGTGGGCGTACACTTTTTGGGAACATTCCGCCAAAACACCAGCAAATGGAAGACCACTATTACGCCTCCATCGAAGACCGTATTCTTGAATTTATGGTCGATGTCGACAAAGCCTTGTGGGCACTCGGAATCCCTGCAAAAACTAGGCATAATGAAGTAGCACCTTGCCAATTTGAAATTGCGCCGATGTTTGAAAGCCTCAACTTGGCTGTTGACCACAACATGCTGCTAATGGAGGTATTGCGCCGAACTGCTAATAAACACGGTTTGGTTTGCTTGTTGCATGAAAAACCTTTTGAAGGGGTCAATGGGTCTGGTAAACACAACAACTGGTCTCTAGGAGCTCCAGGATTTGGCAGTCTGTTCAACCCCGGCAAAAGCCCACACGAAAACGCCATATTTCTCACCTTGCTCTGTTGCGTGATCATGGCCGTCGATAAACATGCTGACATCTTATTAGCTTCAGTCGCAAAAGCAGGTAACGAACACCGTCTAGGAGCAAACGAAGCCCCCCCAGCAATCATCTCTATTTATCTGGGAGAAATGCTAGATGAAATCATCCAACAAATCGAAAACGGAGGGTCGGGATCACCTCACGAAAAAGGCGGAGTGATGAACATTGGGGTAGATTCTCTACCTATTTTACCAATCGATGCCTCAGACCGCAATCGGACAAGTCCATTCGCTTTCACGGTAAACAAGTTTGAGTTCAGGGCCGTAGGTTCATCACAAACCTGTGCATGGCCGATGACAGTGCTTAACACGATTATGGCAGAAGCATTAGATGAAGTCGCCACAATCTTAGAACCTGTGGCAGGGAAACCTGAATTTAATCAAACCTTGCAAAATACCTTGCGTGATATCATCAAAAAACACAAGCGCATCTTGTTTAGCGGAGATGGTTACCGAAAAGAATGGGTTGAAGAAGCAGAACGTCGAGGTCTTTATAACCGCCCAAGCGCGGTAGAAGCTCTCTCAGCGCTAAAAACTGAAAAAGCAACGAAACTTTTTGACAAATACCACGTCATGTCTCCAAGCGAATTACATGCTCGCTATGAGGTACAAATGGAAATCTTCCTGAAAGAACTTTGCATTGAAACAGAAACAGCTATCCTCATGGCTGAAACATTGTATATGCCCGCCATCGCTAAACAATTGGCCGAACTTGCCAATACTATCACCAAACTGGAAAAATCAGGCATTTCCTCCGGGATAAATACTGCTAAAGACCGAGCCACTCGCATCGGAGAGCTCTATGATGCCATTCCAGGATGGGTACAGGCACTTCGAGAAGCTCGCAAAAATAAAGATACAGAAGCTATGAAGTTTGGCATGAGTGCATTGCGTAAGGTAATCGACACGTTAGAAACCATAACTGACGCTCATTTGTGGCCAGTGCCAACTTATTCCGAGTTACTCTTTCTGCAGGGTTAAGTTAATAAAAGTTTTGTGTCTCTTCACAACAGTTCGTCGCATATTGGTAAACGTTTTTTTGATATGAAAAATGCTCTTCAAAGAGTAGTCATGAGAGATTTCTTCCTGAATCATCATGATCTGGTTTCAAATGAGTTAATGCAGATCATTATGTAAAATTATCCTCCCTTAAATTTCCATATAGTCAATTAGAGGAGAGGACAAGGAAAAGGCTTGTCTATTCCTTAAGAGGTTCTCATTCTAATGGATATTAAGATTTTTGATTTTCCTTAAACCATGAGAAAAAATACTCAGACGCTACCTTCCTCTCCTTCTTATAATAAAGAACCTCAATACACTGTCAAACAAGTAGCTGAATTAACCGGATTGTCTGTATACACTATTCGATATTATGAAAATACAGGCCTCATCCCTGAAGTTGATCGCAACGGTAATAATGCACGGCTTTTTTCAGATCACAATCTCAATTGGCTTCGATTAGTCCATTGTCTAAGAATGACTGGTCTCTCAATCGAAGGAGTCCGACGTTACATCGAACTTTGCCAAGAAGGCGATTCAACTATCCCAGAACGCGCTCAAATTATTTTCCAACAAGAAAAGAACCTCAGGGAACAACTCCGCATGTTAAAAAAACAGATGGAAATTTTGAAATATAAAAAACAGTACTATCAGGAACTCCTAGAAGCACACACTAAAACAGACATCTGGAATCCATTCACGCAAAATCCTAAAATTGAAAATAAAAGTAGCCTCAACTAAATCAATCATTTGTAGAATATTCGTAATTTAATAAATAACCATAAATCACATTATTCAAATATTTAATATATTTAGAATTTTAATATCTACTTAACTATACTAATTTTACCTTAGCAGAATTAGATAAATTGTTTATAGATAAATTCACTATTGAATTCCTAAAACACGCAAAAAATATGATCAAGATTAAGCTCGTCAGTGGCGAACTTTTAAGTTTTAAAGATGGTGTTGGACCAACTATTCAACGGGATGATTGTCTTTTCATGTCCAATGCACAAATACGTGATTATGATTGGATGGTAGTATATGATGATTTTCCTCATAATGATATAGGAACAATTATAGGAGAAAAGGAAGTATTAGCTTGTCCACGTGAACGAACAATTCTGATTACAGCCGAGCCTCCGTCAATTAAGATCTATAGTTCAGCATTTACTCGACAATTTGGATATGTGTTGACGACACATCCAGCTTGGTGTTTACCACACCCAGGTTATCGAATTGGGCGTGGTTGCCTGAAATGGATGGCTGGATATAGCCTTGAAGAAGCATTGTCGATGCCTAATTTCCAAAAAGATCAGACAATCTCTGTCGTTTGTTCAGCGAAACAACAAAGACACACACAACATTACCGGCGATATAATTTGATCAAGTATTTACAGGAACACATTCCAGATATGGTATGGTATGGGTGGGGTGTCCGCAATATCGATCACAAATACGACGCTCTCAACAGATATAAATACCACGTTGCTGTCGAAAACTACATCAACGATCATCATTGGTCCGATAAATTTTCTGACCCTCTGCTAGGTCTGTGCCTTCCATTTTATGCAGGAGATCCCAAGATAGATGAGATTTTCCCTAAAGAATGCTACATACCTATTCCAATTGACAATCCCCCAGAAGCCCTGCGTATCATTCAAGCAGCCATTGCTAACAATGAGTACGAAAAACGCTTACCTTACATCCGTGAAGCACGTCGCCTCCTAATAGAAAAATATAACATGTGGCAACAAGTCGTCGATCTCATCCACGAACATATGTCCAAGCCAGAATCAGCTAATGATCAGGTCCGGAAAGATTTCATTTTCAAAGGTCGCCATTGTCTCCGCTGGAATCCTCTTAATGCTATACACGAAGGATTTGAAATTCTCCGTTACAAATTTTTTGCTCTTACAAGTAAACAAAAATTCTAACCGTAAAACAACAATCCTGTTGAAACATGGAGTTACATAGTGTTTGCTTCAAATCTGCTGGTTGTGCCAAGGTCTATGAGTATAACTCCTAATAGATGATCCAACCCTTGCAGTGACTTGTAATACCTTTTACAAACTTATTATGTTCAATTACTTGTATCAATACAAAGGTTGGATCATTAGCAAATCCACTAAACAAGAAGCATTTCACTGAGTTAAGTCCCTCAAGTTTTTTGTCTTTCTTGTAAACGCTTTCATACCATCAGACCTCTGCTGTTTCATCACACCATGGGGTTTACGTGGAGGCTTATGAAGCATATCTCTGAGTTCTTCCGTTTTTATCCCGGCTCGGCATCTGGCTGTTCAATACGGTCTTTCAGCCTCGATGATTAGACGTATCGATCAGAAAGTTCTTTCTCATTCACTTCCGCCTGTCAATAGGGATCATCTCAAAGCCATTCTGATTGATGAAAAATACTTAGGTAAGAGCGTCGGGTTTGTGACTCATGTGCTCAATGCTAAT
>CASFPZ010000017.1 GCA_949296365.1 uncultured Akkermansia sp.
AGTCACTCCTTCAACATAGGGCATTACGAAATAATACGTGCCATTGGCTTTAAAACATTCCAGGATCTTAACAATACCCGGGTGGTCGAGATAAGCCAGCGTCTGAGCTTCTTTGAAGAATTTGTCTGACCATTTCTGGAAGTCGTTTTCTTTACCAGGAGAAGGAAGAATCATTCGCTCCTCGTCGCGGAACGAATAGCCCTGCGGGAAGTTTTCCTTAATCACCACGCGTTGCGAGGACTCTCGATTGTCAGCCAGGTAGGTAATGCCAAAACTACCTTGGCCTAACGTCTGGATGATTTCATATTGGCCCAAGGCATAACCAGTGGGTAGTTGGCTTGAGGATGGTGATTCTGGTTTGACGACTGGTCGTTCGGCGTAGATCGTTGAGAGGTCTTGTCGTGCTGCATAGATTGTTTCCTGAGAGGACTGCGGGGGGGGGGGGGGGGGGACTCTTGCGATATAAAAATAAGAAAATATAAACGTTATTTATTTTGACAATGATATAAATAATTTTAATATAGTAAAAAAAGTAAGTATTTGGCAACACTTTTTTGAATAAACTTTCCCTTGAGGTACTTCTCTGGGAAGAAAGCTAACGCCATCAAAATACAGATTTGGGTAACGTTGGTGCCAACCTGTTGTTCATTTTTGTGGATTTGGAAAAGGGTTTATGACTTAAGAGTAGAGGTAGTGAGTTCTTCTGATGAAGGAAAATTTACCAAGTTTCTGAAAAAATGTTGCTAAAGTTCAGGCGAGTGCTTTCGAGTAAAGAGATCCTGGAGTGAAAAGTAAAAACCGTTTCGCCGTATTGAGTTCGACGAAACGGTTAGCGTTATCCCTTAGTTATGTTATGGCGATTAGAAGTGAATCTAACTGGGACGATATGGAGGGGGTTATGGTTTTTTTTGTTGTTTGTTGGCAGAGTGGCTGCCGCAACATGAGTGGGGTGTAGATTTGTTACTTTTTGCCGATGGACAGCAACTGCAGCTACCTCCGCAACTACAACTGCTTCCGCAGCCGCAACTACCGTGCGAACCTTTTTTGAAGAAAGTTTGGTAAACGGCCCAGGCAAATGCCACGATGAGGATACCTCCTATAATATAGTCGCCCATAATTAGTATAGAGTTACGAGTGAATGTCTTCTAAGCAAAAGTTTGATTAGGATTGGCGGGGTTGAGCTGGTTTTTTGATGATGAGCCAAACGAGACAAGCAAGAATCAGGCAGGAGAGAATCTGTGTAAAGCCAAATGTGCCCTCCGTAATCCAATATCCCAAATGGGTGATGAGAAATGCTGTAATGTAGGCCAATCCGCACATGTAACCAATGGCGAACCAAGTCCATTTCGCGCTATTCATCTCGCGCCGAATGGCGCCGATTGCAGCAAAACAGGGAGCACAAAGAAGGTTAAAGATCATGAACGAGAAGGCTGTCACTGTAGTGAATGCGGCTGCTTGCTGCAATTTGTCGCCAGTAGCCAAAATGGCCGCTTCTTCTTCGTCGATTTCTGGTTCGACTGCCGCCTCTGGGGCGCTCGAATCTTCCGTGGGCTCAACAGGTGCCTTAGGAGTATCGCTAGCGGGTTCTTCTGGGGCTTTTTCTTCACCTGTTGAATAAAGAACATCGAAGGTAGCTACGACATTTTCCTTAGCAATAAGGCCAGTAACCGCTGCGACAGTGGGTTTCCAGTCTCCCCAGCCTAGCGGGGCAAAGACGGGAGCTGCAACGTTGCCAATATCGGCCAACATACTGTCATTCTGTAATTCGGTAGATTCCATTTTCCATGTGTAGCTTGAGAGAAACCAGATGAGTGCGCTGGAAAGGAAAATGACTGTTGCTGCCCGTTGGACAAAGGCTTTACACCGATCCCAGGCGTGAATCAGAATGTTTTTCCAGGCTGGGATGTGATAAAGTGGCAATTCCATGACAAAGGGTGTCGGATCTCCTGCAAACATGGCTGTTTTTTTCAGGATGAGCCCAGACAAGATGATGGCGCCAAGACCGATGAAATAGGCGCTTGGTGCTACCCACGAAGATTCTGGGAAGAAGGCGCCTGCAATGAGAGCGATAATGGGGGTCTTCGCACTGCAGGGAATGAAGGTTGTTGTCATAATGGTCATGCGTCGGTCTTTTTCGCTGTTGATGGTACGTGTCGCCATGACCCCTGGAACGCCGCAACCCATGGAAACGAGCATTGGGATGAACGATTTACCTGAGAGACCGAATTTGCGGAAAATGCGATCCATGATGAAAGCAACGCGTGCCATGTAACCACAGTCTTCTAAAATTCCAAGACAGAGGAAGAGTACTGCCATTTGAGGCAAGAACCCTAAAACAGCGCCGACTCCAGCGATAATTCCATCTTGAATAAGACTGACGAGCCAATCAGCACAACCCATGCTGGCAAGAACGGAGTCAACGTAACCGGGAATGATTTCGCCAAAGAGCACATCGTTTGTCCAGTCTGTTCCGTAGGCTCCTATAGTTTGAATGGAAATGTAATAGACAGCCCACATGACGACCGCAAAAATGGGAAGTCCTAGCCAGCGGTTGGTGATGATGCGGTCGATGCGATCGCTGGTAGTCATTTCTCCTGGTTTTTTCCCAGAGATGCAGCCGTCGAGCAATTGAGCGATGTTGTTGTAACGCTCACTGGTGATGATGGATTCAACATCATCATCGCATTCTTCTTCGACTTCGGCAATGATTGCGTCAATTTTTCCCCGTTCTTCTGGGGTCATGCTGAGACTTTCAAGAACTTTACTGTCTTTTTCGAAAACCTTGACGGCAAACCATTTCTCTTGCCCAGAGGGGCAACGTGCCCCAATAATTTTCTCGATATTTTTAATAGCGTCGTCTACCTCTTTAGAAAAGGAGATCGAGAGCGGGGGTATCAACGTTGTTTTCTTGGTGGCTGCTTCGACGATGGCTGTTGTCAAACGATCGAGCCCTGTGCCTTTTAATGCGCTGATTTCGATAATGCGGCAACCGAGAGATTGAGAGAGTTGGTCGGTATTGATTTTAATGCCTCGTTTCTGGACGATATCGATCATGTTGAGAGCAATGAGAACAGGAATACCTAGTTCACACAGCTGTGTCGTTAAATAGAGATTTCTTTCCAGGTTACTGGCGTCAATTAAGTTGACGATGAGGTCAGGTCGCTCTTGGACGAGATAATTGCGACTGACGACTTCCTCTAACGTATAAGGAGAGAGAGAGTAAATACCAGGAAGGTCTTGGACGAGGATGTCTTTGTGTCCTTTCAGGAATCCTTCCTTTTTTTCAACCGTGACGCCTGGCCAGTTGCCGACGTGTTGGTTGGCTCCTGTGAGGGCGTTAAAAAGTGTTGTTTTCCCGCAGTTAGGGTTACCGGCTAGAGCAATAGTTGTATTAGGCATAGGGTGAATCCTCTCTATTTCAAGATGATATTTTCTGCTTCAGACTTGCGGATGGAGAGTTCGTATCCTCGGACTGTGACTTCAATGGGATCGCCTAAAGGAGCTGTTTTGCGAATGGTAATGAGAATCCCTTTGGTTATTCCCATATCCATGATGCGACGTTTAATAGAATTTTCCCCTGTTAGTCGAGCTACAGTAACGGTTTCTCCGATATCTGCGTCTCTCAGGGTTTTTTGTTGTGTGTTCATGATGTGTCAATGGAATAAGAAAACGTTTTGGAAGAGGCTTAGTCGACAAAGATCTTCCCAGCGAGGTTTTTGCTGATGGCTATGCGAGATTCTTTGACTTTAACAATCAAGTTGCCATTCGTCTCTGAAATGACGGAAACAATGCTTCCTGCTACAAAACCTAGATCTTCCAGAAAACGACGAGTTTCATCTTTACCGCGAACTCGATTGACATGGCGAATTTCGCCAATATGGAGCATGGAAAGAGGCATAGACGGTGGTTTAGTTGGATGGAAATGATGGTTATTCAACTTGTAGTGTGTTATGAGAAAGGTGTCCCTATTGAGAGGGGGAGTGGCAATAGGAACGCCTTTCCATCAGTAATAAACAACAATGCGCCTAAGGTGTTAGAAGGTCAGGATGCCTTGGAGGCTGAATCCTGTCGCTATATCCGTGTCCGTTCTCATGGCCGGATTTTTCGTTACCATGAACGAAGGTTGGATCATGAAATAGGGAGTAACCGAGTAGGCGTACAGGCATTGGAAGGTTGTTTCCCGATTGTGAGGTTTGACTCCTTCCTCTTCCAGAATGCTACTTTCTGGTTTGACGACGGCAACTGCTAACCCCAGGTAGTTGCCATCGGCTTCGCGAAGACCTGTCAGCAGTTCAATAGGCTTTTTAATGATGAGACCGCCGGAAACTTGGGCGACTGCTCCACCAGGGTTGCCAGATTCCGCGCTGCTCCAACCTGCGCGGAAGAAGACAGCAAACGGGCTTTTGCCGAGATCTTGCTCAAAGTTAACAGCGATGCCTGCTTCGTTTTCTCCATTAGCGTGGAAGAGGAAAGGTTCCAGACGATAGGTGCCCTGGCCAATCCCGAAGGCATCTTCGTGTGTCCACCCGATTTCTCCAATGAGGTTGAACGATTTTCCATTGGTGTGTTTGAATGGGTTTTCTCCTCCTTCAACATCCATCATGTTGCCACCTAGCTGGGCAAACCAATGATCATTGAACTGCCATTGGACTAAGAAACCGAAGTTACTTTCTCCTAGCGGTAAGACGAGGTTGTTGACAAATGGACCAGCGGTGAACTGTCCAAATGTGGTGTTGGCATAGGAGTTGGCATCGATGTAGTTGGTCTGGTTGATAACACCGGCCATAAAGACTCCTTTTCCATTGGCAAATCCCTGAGAGAGCAATACTTCAGGGAGGTAATAAAAATCATCGCCGAAGATATCGCAGTCGACGCTGCTGAGGCTGCCGAAAGCATCGTCTAGGGAAGAAGCTCTTGTGTCAGGATCGAGAGCTGTTGATCCAGAGAGTTCAGCCTTGATCCATGTTCCTTGGTGCCTGTCAGAACGGATGAGGTTGAGGCCCATTTGCGCGTGAATTTTATACCAGTTTTGCCCCGAGGGAGTGCCGTCAGCGGCATGTCCAGTCCAAGTCCTAGAATAGGCTTGTTCAAGAAGGAATTGAATGCGAGCCTCGTCTAATTTAGAGTGAAAATCCTTGAGCCACCGAGTTAAAGCGTCGTTAGGGATAGGAGTAGAGTCGTCACCATAGTCGGCGCCATAGATGTCAATATCGTCCAGGATGGCTCCCTGGCTTGGCGTTTCTTCTGCTGCGATGACTGTTGAACATAAACTGAGGCAGGCAGTTGACAGGGAGATGTACTTAAATAAAGAATGGGTGTTGATTTTCATAAGATGGATAATTTGTGATGGAAAAGGTTAATAATAAAAACGATAAATGTTACCTTACAAACTCATGGATAGAGAAGTTTGGAGTAACAATAAATGTGCATAGAAACCCCGTTTGATCTTGGATGTGAACGCTTTGACAGAATGAAGGTGCTATTGTGCATAAATAGAAGTGCTGTTATCTCAGGAAACTAATGATGAAACGAGAACCTAGAGTCATGAGGATCAAGGCTACAGGATATGCAGTCGCATAACTAATGATAGGAAGTTGCGAATCGGTTTTTGCGGAGATTGTTCCTAATGCTGGGGTTGAAGTCATACCCCCGCAGATTCCACCGAGACATTCCAATATGTTCATTTTAAAGCATTTCATTCCAATAATATACGCTAATAACATAGGTAAACTGGTAACTAGGATGCCAATGATAAAAACGACGAAGCCGTATTGGTGAACTGTTTCGATGAGATCGGCTCCACCACGAATCCCCGCATCAGCAAGGAACAGGATGAGTCCTAAATCTTGGAGTAAGATACGCGAAGGTCTTGGAATATAACCAACGATGGGACCAATTTTGCCAAAATGTCCAAGAATGAGTGCTGCAATGAGAGGTCCTCCTGCTATACCTAGAGAAAGAGAAGGACCTCCAGGAAACTTGACCTGAATCATTCCAACGACGATACCTAAAGCGATGCCAAACGCTAAAGACATAATATCAGTGGCGTTGATGGAATTGCTTCTGTGACCTATTTTACGAGCGAACGATTCGATATCTTGAATTTGGCCTACGACGGTTAACACGTCGTTTCGTTGGAGGATTGTTTCTGCGGAAGGTACGAAGGTGAATCCTAAGCGTGAAATGCGCGAAATAATAACGTGGTCGCGTTCGAGAAGGTCTAAAGCATTACATTTTTTCCCAGCTATACTGGGGTTGGTGACAATGAGCGCTCGTCGTTCGCGAGTTGAATCAATAGCATAAGGATTTTTGATGATTGTACCAAGGAATTCGGCAGCCATTTCGATATGTTGGCGGGTTCCGACAATAAGGACTTCAGAATTGATTTCAAAACGATCGTTTGGAGAAAGAGGTTCCAAGCGATTATTATGAACGATGCGAGTAATACGACAATGTAACTTCTCAATCAGCGAACAGGATGAAATTGGTGTTCCAACGAGATCTTCTCGTTGCACTTGGATGAGTTTAATGACAATGTTATCGTCATCCGTTTTTAAATTTTGTTTTGATTCTTGCTCGAGGTTCAAACGTAATAATGAAGGAACTAACTGAACAAATAAAACAACGCCAATTACTCCAAAAGGATAAGCTATACCGTAGCCAATACTGACGCCAGAGGATTGGCCGGTAAGCGTAGTCATTGTTTCGGAAGCAGCCGCCAAAGCTGGCGTACTTGTACATGCTCCAGCAAAAATACCCGCCGAGAGGTTCGCCGGTATTTTGAATATGTAGCCGAGAATACATGTGACGGCGGCGCTAATTGCAACAATGAGTAAAGATAAACATGTCAGCTTCCCCCCTTGGTTAGATAGCGACGAAAAAAATCTGTTGCCTGTACCAAGTCCAATACAATATACAAAAATTGCTAACCCTAAATCACCAATTCCAGCAGGAACGTGGAAACCGTAGTGCCCGGCAAGCAATGCCATAAACAAGACTCCGGACAGACCTAACGATATGCCTCGAATAGATATGTTCCCTAATATGAGACCGATTCCCATAATCAGAAACAGAACGATAAGAGGATTCGAGAAAAGATTCTCTGGGGTCATAGAAAGCAAGAGACTTGAGATTTATCTTTTACTGAAGAACGCTGATCTTTGAAATTACGCAATTGAATAGGGATTTTACTTTTGAGTAATGATGGGTCGAAACGGCGTATTGGATTTTGCAGGTTGTGCATATTGTGATCGGTATGAAAATAATGTTGCAAGTAGTAATTCCACTGATAACCCCGCATTTCTAAATCATTGATGATTTGTTGAATATCTGCTTCATTCAGTAGATCGGGATGAACCGTTGTTCGCACTTCAAATGAAATCTTTTGCTGGGCAATGAGATACGATAATGTTTGATCGAAAGCTTGGAAAAGTCCTTGCGAACCGCCTGTGATTGAATGAAATTTACGGTAAGGAGATTTATAATCCAAAGCTATGTATTGAATGAGATCTTGTTCCACCAGATAACGGATAAGTTGAGGATTGGTCCCGTTAGTATCTATTTTAATGGAATAATTCATGGATCGCGCCATATTACAAATTTCCGGAAGATATGGACTAAGCGTACATTCTCCACCTGACAAGACGATTGCGTTCAAAAAACGCGACCTGACATGTAAAAACTCGTATAGGTTTTTTTCTTTAAAATTTGCTGGGAAAAGCGTCGAACAATTCCATCGTCTGGCTAAGTCGGCATTGTAACAATATGAGCATCTCATATTACAGCCATTGAACCAAAGGATACAAGCCAACTTGCCCGGATAATCCAATAGGGTGAGGGGGGTAATATCGGCTATGACATGGGGGCATCCTGTCGTAAGGTTGGCAACCATGTTCCCCCTCAACATTTGAGGCGGGCTATTATGCTGATGGAGCTTCATGGTGCGGGTGTGGGACGAAAGTTGAACTTATGGGAACAATTGGGGGCTCAATGAAATGTTTACGGTCGTGAAATTCTCCTTGCTTTCCAACGTTGAATGTTTCAACTGGACGATGGTAACCCATAACGCGAGTATAAATAGTACAACGTGTGCGTTCTTGTGAGTAACGGGAGAGTAAATCTTGTTGATTCATGAATCTAAAAAAATGGTTAATAGTTGACGTCGCTGTAATGCAATGCTGCTTCATTTTGATCGAATTCGTCTGCATGCCGGGCTAGAAGCTCTTCATCGCATTTAGGACAAAATTCGTGTTCTCCTTTTAGGTAACCGTGTTTTTCACAAACAGAGAAAAGCGGTGTGACGGTCAGATAAGGCAATTTGTATTGTGAGAGGATCGCTTTGACTAAGTCTCGACATGCTTCAGGCGAGCTGAGAGCTTCGTTCATGTACAGATGAAATACAGTTCCACCTGTATAAAGACACTGGAGATTATCCTGCAACCGTAAAGCCTCAAATAAATCTGACGTATAGTTGACAGGAAGTTGAGAGCTGTTGGTGTAGTATCGGTATCCCGGGGGGCCAGACTGGATTATTTCAGGGAATCGCTTGGCGTCTTCGCGGGCAAAACGGTGAGTAGCACCTTCAGCAGGAGTGGCCTCGAGATTGTAGAGGTTACCGGTTTGCTCCTGGTAGAGACGAATTCTATCTCGCATGAAATTCAGAATATCCTCAGCAAATCGAATCCCTTTGTCTGAAGTAATATCCATAGTATCGCCAGAAAAATTCCTTAACATTTCATGGAATCCGTTGACGCCAATTGTCGAAAAATGATTCCTGAACCCTGGTAGGTACCGTTTGGTATAAGGGTAAAGTCCACGGCGATAAAAATCTTGGATACGAGCTCTTTTCTTTTCGAGGGTAGATTTAGCCAAATCCATAAGTTGCCCCAACCTCTTGATGAGTCCATCCTTGTTATGTTTGTTCAGGTAACCAATTCGTGCCATGTTGATTGTGACAACTCCTATTGATCCTGTCATTTCTGCCGAACCAAACAGACCTCCGCCACGCCTTAAAAGTTCCCTGAGGTCTAGTTGGAGGCGGCAGCACATGGAACGAACGGCGTCTGGCTTGTAAGCGTTGGGGTTAGGAATTCGGTTCCCATGTTGGTCAATAGTATACTGGCTTCCAATGAAATTCTGGAAGTAAGAGGAACCGATTTTGGCTGCATTTTCGAAGAGGAGGAGGACGTTAGGATTATCCCAATCAAAATCTTCTGTAATATTAACAGTCGGAATCGGGAAGGTGAAGGGTTGCCCTGTACTGTCTCCTTCTGTTAGAATTTCGTAAAACGCTCGATTTAAGAGATCCATTTCTGGCTGGAAGTGTTTGAAACACATTGAGGCCGGGGAAAGAACGCCTCGTTCCTGCGCTAATTTGATAAGATGAGGATCGTCGATATGTGCTAATAAATGTTCGCCGCCGCAAAACGGAATCTGATCTCTTAAATCCAGAGGAACGGTCCAATCGATGGTGACATTAGTGAAGGGAGATTGCCCCCAACGGGATGGAACGTTGAGGTTGTAGACAAAACTTCTGACGGCCTTCTTAATTTCCTGATAAGTCAATTGATCCTTAAAAATATAAGGAGCCAGGTAGGTATCAAATGAACTGAAAGCTTGAGCCTCTGCCCATTCACTTTGTAAAATGCCCAAGAAATTAGCCATTTGCCCAAGAGCTTCCCGAAAATGCTTGGGGGGGCGGCTGTTGATACGAGAACGAACACCGTTAAATCCTTCGTTGAGGAGGTTACGTAAACTCCACCCTGCACAATATCCAGCTAAGCAATCCAAGTCATGGATATGGTAATCACCATTTCTATGGGCAGCTGATTCTTCTGGTGAATAGACCTGATCAAGCCAGAAATTGGCAATAATTTTCCCTGCTGTATTGTTGATTAGACCAGCATGTGAGTAGGTAGTGTTCGAATTGGCGGCTACTCTCCAATCTGTTCGGTCTATATACTCCAGGATTGTTTGTGTACAATCGACATAGGTTGTTCCTGTATTGAGCCCTCCCATTTGTTCTCGTTGCATCTTGTGCAAGAAACGATAAGTGATGAAAGAACGAGCAGTATCGAAATATCCAGAGCGGAATAATTCTTTCTCAATGAGGTCTTGGATGGTTTCGATAGGAACAGGATCCTGATCATTTAATTTTTCTATGACTCGTTGAGAGACCTGTGCATCGTACTGGATGCCAGAACTTTGAAAAGCCTTTCTGACAGCTTCTTCAATTTTGTAGGGCAAGAAAACCTCAACCTTGCCATTACGTTTGATAACAGTTGTAACCATGTTTCGCGATGATTGATGGGTGACGAGTTGCCAGGTCATCATCATCCGAACATGGATCAGTACCCCAAGGCACTAGCATGTAAAGATAGGCAAAGAACGTACTTTTTGCAAAAACGTATACGGAGCATACAACGTTACGGCCATAAGTTTTTGAATGCCCAGAAAACACTTTGCTGCAATACATCTTGACGCGAGATGATCTCACAACTCAGCTCAGGTCGTCTTCTGGCTTCCGGTTCTCGACCATTAACTCGACCGAACTTCCCATCCCTTGGAACAGTGTCCGACCGAAATCTACCGGTTACAGCGGCGCGTCCGCGACGGATTTTCACCGTCTTCCGTTACCTGCGCTGAGAGAAATTATTGTAGAATAGAAAGAACAAGCAAGATTAAATTCCAAAAATTGTAATTTCGGCAATCATGTATACAATATATTGTATAAACATGAATCTATAGAGCGTTGTTTAACTAGTATCTTCAAATAGATGAACTCCAACTAGAAGAAGAGAAGATCAAAGTGGGCGACCGAAAACTCCAGAATGACGGCCACTGCATTCCAAGGCTATTCGGCGTTGGGGTGGAAGAGTATTGCGTGAATATTCTGCATAATGCAGACGGTCGCGGAAATAATAGACAGCGCTTTGCGACAGAGCGAAGATAAATTTCATACCGAGCTGGCGGGCTTTTTGTTCTGCAAAGGCACACAATGCACGTCCATAACCACGACCTTCATGGCTTTGCTTAATGTACAGGCAGCCGAGTTCAGCGGATTGTTGTTCAGGGTAGGGATAGACTGCAACGCATCCGATAATACTTTCGTCAAGTGTGAAGACGTAATAATCCTCTAAATGATCATGAATATCTTCATAACTACGTTCAATGAGCTGGTCACTCATGATAGATCGTGCGATCATTGAAAGTAATTCAGGAATATCCTCTTCGCGGAGCGAACGGATTTCGCGATAAGAGTCAGTGTGAACCATGGTGCCAACACCTTCTTCCGAAAATAGTTCATCAACGAGAACACCTCGACTACGACCATTCAAGAGGTGGACGCGTTGGATGCCTCGTCGGCACACTTCTGCTGCGGCGAGAAGTAGATCTTTGTTGGAGATGTTTCCTGTGATGCTTGCCACATCGCTTTCGGGGATTGCGTGAATGGGATTCCCATCTTTGGTCGGTACTTTCTGCGCGTCCATCAAGGCGATGAATTTATGTGCTTTGAGAACAGTTGCCATACTGATTGTTCCATCATCGAAAGTCAGATCTGGTATGCCGGAGGCAACGATGGGAAGTTGTCGGCGATGTAAAATTTCTTCAATGCGTTTGATAACGAGACGTCCCGATGAGAGCGGGGCTTCAACGAGGGCTGAACGCATTTCGCAAACACGAGTTTGAGCGTAAAGTTTTGAAGCGTCGGAATTGGCTGTGACAAGGACGATTTTGACTCCAATATTATGGAGTGCGACTAAATCGAGCAATGTATCGACCATTTCGTCGGCTAGCTCGAGACCATGTTCGATATGAATGACAAAAAGTTTATCCTGGAAATCCGGAACATACTTTAGAACGGAACGAATGTTAGCATTGTTCATCATACCAGGATATTGCAGTAAATTTTAAGAGGGCGGGAATGGGGTATTAACCTGTTCCCGCCCGGAGATTTTTCGTGCGAAACTATTAACGAGTGAGGGTGTCTCCTGAAGTTTCGTAGGTCCCCAGGATACTACCGGAATCCGTTGATCCAATGGTGAACTCGGGTTCATCGTGATTGGATGGAGTAACTTCAGGAGTTTCTTCTTGCTCGGATTCTTCAATATTACTAGCAATGTTAACTGTGGGCTTGCGAATAATCAATTGAATTTTAGATGTATCCTGGAGCAATTCGGGGAGAATATCAGAGGAAGAGGCTGAGATTGCCATATCGGCAGGCATTAGATCAAGATCCTCTGGCATGTCTGCTTGAGCCGGAATTTGGGGCTGAGGTAGTGGCTCTTCTTCATGGCGCTGAGCGGCGCGTTGCTGTGCCTGTGCCACTTGAAGCCGCAGTGCCTCTAACAAATCAGTTGGCATGCCGTCAATTCCAATATTGGGTGTACCATCGTCTTCCGATTCTGAATTATGTTGAGGCAGACTGGCGAGAAATTCTTCGAATGCGTCTAAATTGGTAGTACTGCTGAACATGTTTTTGAGAATGGCTATGTCGATGTTTTTCATCAACTTGGAAAACATGTCGTATGCTTCTTTCTTATATTCAACCAACGGATCTCTCTGTCCCTGAGCTCGCAAACGAACTCCCTCGCGAAGAGAATCCATATTGTAAAGGTGTTCTTGCCAGAGTTTGTCGATAGCTGTCAACATAGTTTGGCGTTCCATGTGATCAAGATATTCGGCCCGTTCATGTTTCAGCTTTTGTTCATAAACCTGTTTGACCTTGTCCGTGATGATCTTGAGACACTCTCCTGGCGTCTTACCTGTCAATTGGGCGTCCTCTTCAGACCATCCGATGGGGAAGGTGGAATTAACCCAGGTCAGAAGCTGTTCATAATCAGGCTGCTGATGTTGATCTGTATTGAGTAATTCGTCTACCTTGTCACTAACAGCATCTTCAAGAGAATCGTAAATCATGGATCGCGGATCTTCTGCAACCAAGACATCATTACGAAAACCGTAGACGACTTCTCGTTGCTTGTTCATGACGTCATCGAAATCCAACACGTGCTTACGCCAAAGATAATTACGTTGTTCGACTCGTTTTTGAGCATTCTCAACTGTTTTGTTCAACCAACGATGTTCGAGGGCTTCCCCATCCTGCACGCCAAATTTTTCCATCATTTTGGTCATGCGTTCCGCTGCACCAAAATTGCGCATCAAGTCGTCTTCAAATGAAATGAAAAATTGTGATTCTCCCGGGTCTCCCTGGCGAGCACAGCGCCCTCGCAATTGGCGATCAATACGACGGGATTCGTGGCGCTCTGTTCCGAGAACAAACAACCCACCCAATTCCTCGACTCCTTCACCTAATTTGATGTCTGTACCTCGACCTGCCATGTTAGTAGAAACTGTCACGGCTCCTTTTTTACCGGCTAGCGAAATAATTTCTGCTTCTCTTTGGTGATTTTTCGCATTGAGAACTTCATGGGGAATTTTGACCCGCTGCAGCATACGCGAAAGTGTCTCAGAAGCATCGACGCTGGCTGTACCAATCAGAATGGGTTGTCCCTTTGCATGTAATTCCTGAATCTTGGCAACAACTGCGTTGAATTTCTCCCGACGCGTTTTGAAAATTAAATCGTTAGCGTCCTTGCGAATACAAGGCTTATTGGTCGGAATGGGAAGAACGTCTAACTTGTAGATATCATGGAATTCAGCTGCTTCCGTTTCAGCAGTACCAGTCATACCTGCTAGTTTCTTGTAGAGACGGAAATAGTTTTGAATGGTGATAGTGGCGTAAGTTTGGTTTTCTCGTTCGATCTCTAGACCTTCTTTGGCTTCGACCGCCTGATGGAGACCATCAGACCAACGCCTACCTGGCATCTCACGGCCTGTATTGGGATCGACAATGATGACCTTGCCATCTTTGACGACGTATTCGACATCTTTTTCGTAGTTACAGAATGCCTTGAGCAACTGAGAAGTGGTATGGAGTCGTTGGGCTGTCTCGTCAAGACGGCTATAAAGCTTGCGTTTTTTGAGGGCTTTTTCTTCTTCTGTCAGACGAGGATCTTCGTCCATTTCAGCAATGGCTGTGCCGATGTCCGGAAGAATAAAGGCCTGTGGATCATCTGGAGAAATCAAAGCTCGACCTTTTTCCATGAGATCGGCATCATGAGTCTTTTCATCGACCGCAAAATAAAGCTCTTCTTTGAGACGATACAATTCTTTTTTCCGAGTATCCTGGTAGAGGAAAAGTTCGTATTTTTCCATCATACGCCGGTATTCCGGCTCTTGCATGGCTCTCATGAATGCATGGTTGCGCGGCTGGCCGAATTTTACTTTCAAAAGACAACGCCCAGCAGATTCTTGGTCTCCCTCTTTGACGTACTCTTTAGCTTGCGCCATGAGCTGGTTACAGAGCTCGGTCTGAGCTTTTACAACTTTAGATACTGCTGGACAAAGTGCTTCGTACTGTTGTTCTTTTGAGACGACTGCTGGACCCGAAATGATGAGTGGAGTACGAGCTTCATCGATGAGGATGGAGTCTACCTCGTCAATAATGGCAAAATAATGGCCTCGTTGAACTTGTTCAGAAGCAGAAGAAGCCATGCCATTGTCGCGCAAATAGTCAAATCCGAATTCAGCGTTGGTGCCATATGTTATATCGCAGGCATATTGTTCGCGACGGATGTTGGAGGGCATCATACTCTGGATACAACCAACCGTCAGTCCAAGATATTTGAATAAGGAGCCCATCCATTCGGAATCTCGGCGAGCTAGGTAATCGTTGACCGTGACGACGTGTACTCCCATGCCAGTTAAGGCATTTAAATAAACGGGCAATGTAGCCACGAGAGTTTTACCTTCACCTGTGGCCATTTCGGAAATATAGCCGCGGTGCAAGGCTATACCTCCTAGTAACTGTACGTCAAAATGCACCATGTCCCAGGTTTGTTCCTGACCACAGACCATTCGGGTTTCGCCACATAACTGACGTGCCCCTGCTTTAACGACAGCAAAGGCCTCCGGTAAAATCTGATTCAAATATTTTTCGCGAAGTTTGTCAAAATCCGGAGCCAACTTTCTCCATGCTTCTTTCCCTTGTTCGATAGATTCAGGTGTAGGAACAACCTGGGGTAAATGGGGAAATTCTGCTTTTAATTGATCAAAACGTTCGTTGAGCAATTGGGCAATTTCCTGGAGTTGTTCTTTTGACGCCGATTCGACAATCCTGAGTGGCGGAATTGGCATTGGTAGAAAACGATGCAGGTATTTCTGCCATTCTTTTGTTTTGGCAAGTAGGAAATCATGGTCGATATGTTGCCCCGCCCACTCACGCTCGATTTTGACAATCCGATTAACGGTTGGACGCAGTTTTTTGATTTCACGCTGGTTCTTGGAACCGACTATTTTGGTAAGAATCCACTTGATCATTGGCTATGGCGGGGAAAATTGGTCACACTCTCCGAATAAAAAAACCTCATTTTTAATTGAGGGCGGGAATAAACGTATGCCAAACCTCGTGGACATGCAAGCATACTCCCCATCCGGATAGGGAGAATGACGCAATACGTTGATTCTCGGTTATTGGGATTTTATCTCGATTGAGCTAGTCGATTGAAGTGTATGAGAAAAAATGTTCCATAACTTGGCGGTAGACCTCGCGCTTAAATTGGGGTAGCCAGTTTAGGTCGAAATCACGTGGGTCAATCCAGCGATAGGCTCGGAATTCTCGTTGATCCAGCTTGGGCTCAGGCGCTTTTTCATGGAGACGGCATAAAAAGTAAGTTTGTTCCTGGCCAATATAGGATTTTCCTCGTTTGTGGAGAATAGAAGCTAGTACTTCAGCTGGATAGTCGTAACGAAGCCCTGTAAAATTCGATTCAATAACGTAGTGTTCTGGCTGGAAACCAACCTCTTCGTGAATCTCCCTTTGTACTGCCTGCAATGCATTCTCTCCTTCATCAATTCCTCCTTGAGGAAATTGCCAAGCCCCATGTTCCTTTGCTCGCTCACAAATCAAAAGAAAACCAACAGAATTAAGTATAACTGCCGCCGCATTAGGACGATATAGTTTAGTTTCCATGGCAAATACTTTAGCACGTAAATCGTTGACTGGCGAGCCTGCCAGATGAACAAAAAAGAAAAATCCTCTCCAAATGAAAGAATAAGTGAAGGAATTTTTGAACCTTTTTAAATTTTCGATGGTCTAACCTTTATTGCAGAAGCTGAATCTTGTTGGTTTCTAAGCTCTGCGAAGATTAATAAACACAACACGAAAAAAAGATGAATGATTCAATGCCATGCTGTCCTTGCCGAATCGGTTATCAGGACGGTCAATATGTATTACCTCCATTGCCTTATGATTACAATGCTTTGGAACCTTTGATGGATGAGGCTACGGTGCGTCTTCACCACGATAAACACCATGCTGCCTATGTGGCCGGAGCCAATGCGGCGGCTGCCAAGCTTCGCGCTATAGCTGAAGGTCAAGTTGACGCCTCGCTGACGACTCCGGAGACTCGTAATTTGTCGTTTCATGTTTCTGGACATATTCTCCATTCCATTTTTTGGACGAATATGTCGCCAACTCCCAAGAAAACTCCAGAAGGTAAGCTGGCTGAAGCTATCAATGCTCGATTCGGATCTTTCGAGGCGATGATGAATGTTTTCAAAAATGTTGCTGCTGGTGTGGAAGGCTCGGGCTGGGCTATCCTTGGGTGGGAACCTATCTCTGGGCAATTAGCTATTTGCGGAGCTGAAAAACATCAAAACCTCGAAATGCCTGGATTAGTCCCTCTGCTTGTCTGCGATGTTTGGGAACATGCTTATTATCTTCTGCATCAGAATAATAGAAAGGCTTACATCGAAAATTTTGTTCAGTTGATCAATTGGGCTGATGTCGAGCAGCGTTTCCAGGAGGCAACGTGCTGACTTGCCCCTTGCGGATGATTGAAATATTGGTTTCGTAAAAAATCTACCAGTGTTAACGTTCTAGGGTGGCACTGGTAGATTGATGGTTTTTGTCAACTCGCGTTCGCGCTAATGTGACAAAATAGGAACATGGCAAATGGTTGACATATTTAGAAAGAGGAGGAATATATCAGTATATGATTAAAAGAAATTATGCGCAATTAATGAAAAGAGCTCATCGCGAATCGGCTGACCGTCGTCGTATTGCCTCTATGCTGGCAGAAAAAACGGAAAAATCTTCTGGTGAAGAGAAGAAAAACGTCTGTTGACATTCCGAGTGTCTTTGTACACCTATTCCAGGCGGTTTTGTTGATGATATCGGAATCAGTAGACTGAATCTATGTTGTCGTAGTTTCCGAATGTGTTTGCCTGAGCTGCTGTTAGAATAAACAGCGTATTTTTTTGAATGATCCTCCTGTCCTGTTGATGGATGACAAGAGGATCTTGTTTTTACTCTCTCCTCAGCAATAAAGGTTAAGAGTAGAGAAGAAAAAAATCTCTAAAAAAATGATTTTTCATATTGACTTCTAGTTACTGGAACTTTTAGCGTTCAATCATACGGTCTCAATCCGTGATATTTGTTTCCATTGAAGCCTTGGATACAGTGCGAATTGAAGCTTTGCATGGGAGGTTGGGTGGATGAAATCATGGATTGCCGCAAGTGAGTGACTACAACAGGAAAAATGAAAAAGATGGAGATAACGATGAATAATCAAGTCGCATTGGTTACAGGGGCGGCGAAGGGGATTGGTTTGGCTTGTGCTGAAGCATTTGCCAGGGCTGGGGCTCAGGTAATTATGGCAGATATTTACCGTCCGGAAGAACAGGCTGCAACGTTTCGTGACCAGGGGCTCAAGGCTGAGGCTTATTGTTGCGACGTGTCCGTTCCTCAAGCTGTTTGCGAGATGGTCGACTGGATTGTTAAGACATATGGACGATTGGATGCAGCGCTGAACAATGCTGGGATTCAGACACCACAGAGACCGATGGCTGAAATTACAGACGATGAATTTGATCGGACTGTGGCAGTGGATTTGAAAGGAGTTTGGAACTGCATGCGTTATGAAATTCTCCAAATGCAGAAACAGGGAGGTGGAGCAATTGTGAATACCTCATCGCAGGGGGGAGTCACTGGTTTCCCTGGGCAAGCAGCTTACATTGCTTGCAAGCATGCTGTAATTGGGTTAACGCGTACAGCTGCCATTGACTATGCTGCTCAGAACATCCGAATTAATGCGATTTGCCCAGGAGTGATTTTGACGCCGATGGCTCAGGAACTGATGCAGCGCAATCCTGACTTGGAACAAGCTCTTGTACGCGACATCCCCGCGGGACGTTTAGGAAAACCTTCAGAGATTGCTCAAGCAGTGTTGTGGTTGTGCAGCCCTATGGCGAGTTTTGTCGACGGGCATGCCTTGTTAGTTGATGGTGGCTTCTCTATTCATTAATTTATCTATAAATCAAGGTAATGGAAAAGATTGTTCATAAAGAGTATGGTGGGGAACGTCCTTTGTTTGCTTCCCACGATCTGTATTTGGAGGATGTGACAATACACGCAGGAGAATCTGCGCTGAAAGAATGCAAAAATATCGAAGCCGTAGGATGTCGGTTTGAAGGGAAATACCCTTTTTGGCATGTTGATGGATTTGTTGTGCGCAAAAGTATTTTTACGGAAGGAGCTCGAGCGGCTTTGTGGTATTCTCGTCGCCTAGAGATGGAAAACACTTTGGTAGAAGCTCCCAAAATGTTCCGCGACATGGAAGACATTTTTTTACAACGGGTCCGCTTGACGAATGCCCAGGAGACTCTATGGCACTGCCGGAATGTTGAATTGCATGACGTCGAGGTGTCAAATGCCGATTATATATTTATGCATAGTCACAACATTCGCATTGAAAATTATCGGCAGCAGGGCAATTACTCATTCCAATATTGCAGTAATGTGACGATTCATAACGCTATTATTGATTCTAAGGATGCATTTTGGAATACGGAAGATATAACTGTTTATGATTCTATACTTAATGGAGAATATTTAGGGTGGCATTCTCGCAACCTCCGTCTGGTCAATTGTAAAATATCTGGGACACAACCCCTTTGTTATGCTCAGAATTTAATTCTGGAGAATTGTACCATGAGCGATGATTGTGATTTGGCTTTTGAATATAGTAGTGTACATGCACATATTTGCGGGCATGTAACTAGTATAAAAAATCCCCAAACAGGCAAAATTATTGTAGATAACTGCGATAACATCATTCTTGATGATCATATTAAATTCCCTGCTGATTGTCTTATTATCGTTAATTCTACAGGAAAAACATGCGATACGATTTCGATGAAATAATTCCACGTCGTAGGACGTGTTCTTACAAGTGGGATAGTGCGTCAGACGACGATGTATTACCCATGTGGGTTGCCGATATGGACTTTCGAACAGCTCCTGCAATTCAATCTGCATTGCAACGTCGGGTAGAACATGGAATTTTTGGTTATACAAAAGTGCCTGATGCATACTATGAAGCGATCATTTGTTGGTTCAAGCGGAGGCACGGGTGGAACATACGACGAGATTGGATCTTGTATACGCCTGGCGTTGTGCCAGCAATATCTGCTATCATTAAGGCCTTGGTTCGGCCTACAGAGGGCGTACTTGTGCAAACTCCGGTCTACAATTGTTTCTTTTCGTCTATACGGAATAATGGGTGTCGCATAGTGGCTAGTCCCTTGCTGCGTAACCATCTTGAATACCAAATAGATTACGTCGCTTTGGAACGCGACATTGTTGAGCAGAATGTGCGGCTTATGCTATTGTGTAATCCGCATAACCCCGTAGGAAGGGTGTGGAGTCGAGAAGAATTACTGCAGATTGGCAAGATTTGTCTAAAACACGATGTCATTGTTGTTTCAGATGAAATCCATGGCGAATTGGTATATCCCGGGTATACGTATACCCCTTTTGCCAGTTTATCTGCCGATTTCCTGGAACATTCCGTTACATGCACGGCTCCGACAAAAGCATTCAATATAGCTGGTTTGCAAATTGCCAATATTGTGGTGGCAAATCCCGAATGGCGGAAACGAATTGATCGAGCTATTAATATCAACGAGGTGTGTGATGTTAATCCTTTAGGGGTAGAAGCCTTGATTGCTGCTTATAATGAGGGTGAAGAATGGCTCAGTGCTTTGTTAGAGTATTTGTATGCCAATTATCTGTACATGCAAACATATGGCCAACAGAATTTTCCTCAATTCCCGATTGGTAGATTGGAGGGTACGTATTTGGTGTGGATGGATTGTTCCGAGTTAGGTGTTTCTTCGGAAGCCTTGGAACATCAATTGCTGGAAAATGTGAAACTATGGTTGAATGCAGGCGCTATGTACGGAGAAACAGAAAGATGTTTCTTGAGATGGAACATTGCATGCCCTCGTCCTGTGTTGGCTGACGGTTTGGAACGTTTCGCAAGATTTGTCGCAACGTTATGAATAGCAATCGAGAAAGATGGGCTGTCATTGTAGCTTATTTTCTCATCTATGTGGTGTGGGGGTCAACCTATTATTTTATTGGGGTGGCTTTGCAGGGGTTCCCTACATTTCTCTTGGGAACCCTGCGTTTTTCGATTGCTGGTCTCCTCTTGTTGGGGATATGTGCTTGGCGGGGGAAAAACTTGGGGAATTCTAAGTTAATGCGACGATCTGCTGTCAGCGGTATTGTGTTGTTGTTTATTGACATGGCCGTCATTATGTTAGCACAACGCTATGTGAGTAGTAGCGTGGTGGCCATCGTTGCTTCTTCTACTGCAATCTGGATTATGCTGTTGGATGTTAAAGCATGGAAACGCAATTTTTGCAGTGGAACGATGCTGCTAGGTATGTTTATGGGCTTTATAGGGGTAGGTCTTCTCTACTGCGAATATCTTGCTTTGGAAGACGCATATTTCAATGGCGGATATGGAATGTTGATTCTGATGGGGGGATGTATTTCGTGGGCTTTAGGAACGCTTTATGCCAAATATCGATCGTCTGGCGCGGAAACCGTGAATGAATTCGCTGGATCTGCCTGGCAGATGATATTTGCCAGTTGTATGTTTGCAATTTGTACACTTGCGACTGGAGAATATAATGATGTTAAGTGGGGTGATATTCATGCTTCATCCTGGTTGTCACTGGTTTATTTGATCATTTTTGGATCGTTGTTAGCTTATTCAGCTTACGTGTGGTTACTGAAGGTGCGGCCCGCGGCCGAGGTGGCGACTCATGCTTACGTTAATCCTGTCGTTGCTGTGGTCATTGGCGGAGTTGGTGGTGAAGAAATTACCTTGATTCAGTTGTTGGGGTTAGTGGTGATTGTAGGTAGTGTTGCATTGGTGAATCATAACAAATCGTAATCTTAAAATATGGAACAAGTTGTACCTGTCAAAAGTTCAGAACGTTACGTGATCCTGGATGTTTTGCGCGGATTAGCTCTGCTAGGAATTGCCTTAGCTAATTATCCTGAATTTTCTCTCTATACGTTTCAGAGCCCGTCAGCTATAGCTCAAATGTCTACCTCGAGTGTCGACTATCTGTTGAGGTGGTTTTTGTTGGTGTTTGTAGACGGTAAATTTTACACGTTGTTTTCTTTGTTGTTTGGCATTGGATTTTTCATGATTATGAACAATGCCGCTCGTAAGGGTAACAGTGGAATGTTAATTTTTTACCGTCGGATGATCTTGTTAATGATTATTGGATTCCTGCATTTAATGTTTATCTGGAGCGGTGATATCCTCATGCTCTATGCTTTATTGGGAATGTTGTTGCCATTGTTTTGGCGAATGTCAAATAGAGGCTTGCTCGTTTGCGCAGGAATTCTCCTTGTATTCCCCATTGTGGTTGATGGAATGGCGAGTCTTGCCCAAATCCGCCTAGCAGAACCAGCCGTACGACAACAATGGTACTATTGCAGTCTGTATGGAATTACAGAACAAAACTTTGGGTATTGGCTTCGCGATGCATCGACTTATGAAAAGGTGTTTCAATTCCTGATTCAGGGCGCTTGGGTTCGAGTCCAGGAATTTGTCGATGGAAACCGATATTTCAAGGTTTTGGGCCTTTTCCTAATTGGCTTTTATATTGGTCGTAATCGGTTGTATGCTTGTTTGGACCAATGGCAAGACAAACTTAGATTGGTGGTTCGGTATGGGGTGTTAGTTGGATTGCCATTATCGGTTTTGTATGCATGGAGTGGTATGAAGAATCATCCCTGGGGAACTGTAGGGCATACTGTAATTTATACCGCTAGTGTGTATTTGATGGGGTTAACTTATCTTTGTGGAGTGTGCCTACTTTACCTCAAGTGGAAAGACTTAAAATGCTGGAGGTATCTTGCTACTCCCGGAAGAATGGCTTTAACGAATTACATCAGCCAATCGGTTATCGGCATGTTTTTGTTCTATGGGATTGGCTTAGGCTGGGGGGCTCAAATTGGGCTATGCTATACTGAGTTGATTGTTTTGTTTGTCTATGGTTCTCAAATGGTGGCAAGTCGACTATGGTTAACTCTGTTCCAATTTGGACCGTTAGAATGGATTTGGCGCATGTTGACATATGGTCGTTGGTTTCACCTGGTCAACCAACAAAAAAATTCTTCACCATAAAAAAAACAATGATGAAATCACTAATTACAAGCCTGTTAACGGTGTTCTTGGGCCTTACTATGACATTAGGCCAGGATACTCAACCTCAGCAAAATAATACTCCATCAACAGCAAAACATATGGAAAAAGACATTATATATATCGTTGTCCGCAATACCAAATGGAAAGCTTCGCTTGAAAAAAATTCTTCAGCTCAAGCATTGAAAAAACGCCTTACCCAAGGAGATCTAACGATACAGATGGAAGATTATGCCCAGATGGAAAAAGTCGGACCTATAGGAGCTAATCTCCCAACTAATGATCAACACATAACAACTCAGACCGGCGATTTGATTCTCTACCAAGGAAAGTATTTGGTCATTTATTATGCTTCTAATACATGGAATTTTACCCGACTAGGTAAGATCCTTCATGTTACGAAAGAAGATCTCCTCAAAATTCTGGGTAAGGGAAATGTCAAAGTTACCTTATCATTGGATTAATTAACCAATTCTTATTCTCAACGATTATCCCCCCCCATAATAACATTTTTACTTAATACTCCTAGGGAAAAGGTAGAATTATGGGAGTTCTGGTTTTTTGACACGAGTCGATACACAAGAGTAAAAGATGTTATGCTGTTAACGTAGATCATATGCTCGGGGAATGATCATAAGGAGTTATAAAAACAACAAAGTATCTAAACCAAACAGCGGAAATTGGATACTAAAAAAACCATCCGACGTGAAATCGGATGGGGTAACTTTGTAATATAAAAAATAGGAAAATCGGATTTATTCTTTTTCGATTTTAACCATGTCGTCCTTGGTTTCTAAGGCATGGCGTACGAAAATATCCTGAATACCTTTTATTTCTCCAAGACCACGGAGTTGTGTAGATACTTCGTAGCCTTCTTTTTTCAACATACTGGCCCAGGAATCTTCTTCTGGCCCTGCCAAGTCGTTAGTAGCGTGGTCTCCAGCGACCATCATGAAAGGAATAAGCCATACTTTTTTGGCTTTCGTCTTTTTCAATGCAGCTAAAGCATCATCAAAACTAAGAGAACCTTCGACGGTCCCAAGAAAGACGAGAGGATCTCGGCTTTGTAACTCTGCCTGCATAGCCATGACGGGCAAATCTGCCTGGCCATTGGAATGTCCGTGACCCATGAGAATGACGGCTTCATTTGACTTCCGCTCTGCGGGCATTGCTTTCATTACTGCCGTTGCTACTTCTTCCATGTCTTTGCGGCTCTCGAGCAGAGGTGCGCCGATGTAGACTTTTTCAAAAACGCCAGGGTTTTTGTCAATGAAACGCATGACTGTACGTTCTAGCCATTTGTATTCAGCTCCGTTAGCCAAGTGAAGAGATTGAACACGCAGAACTTTCGTCCCTTTGTCGGCAAATTTCTGAAGACCTTCATTGACCGATAAAATGTGCTGTCCTTCCTTTTTCAATTTCTTCCGGATAATCTCTGATGTATAAGCCCATTCGATCTGATCCTTGTCAAAAGACTTTTCGAAATTGGCTCGAGTCGACTTATAGGAAGTAAGAGCGGAAGGAACGCTCGTACCGAAGGAAACGATCATTAAAGCATCATCGGACCGAGGTGTAGCGTTACAGGAAGGCATGAAAAACAATAAGCTCCCGCCAACGGCACATGTTAATCTAACAAGTACATTCATCTTTGTTTAACTGGTTGATTGAGTTTATGAAAACCCAATCAAGCAAACCGTGGCGAAGTATAACCGGCCTACTCGATTGAGAAGACGAAATAATTGTACAGAAGGACGGTTATTGCGCAAGGCTGAATAGAATTTTTATGACCGATTTTCAATGAACCGGATAATCGGGAGCAGCACGACCAAAGGCTTCGATCAAGCGATTTTGCTGGTCAAAGAACATGAGAATCCACGCGCTGGAGCTACTACCGAGAGCAAGGACGGTACCTCTACGGTGTTCAATGGCTTTTTGGACGTATGAAGGGTCATCGATGAGATGGCTTAGAAAACTGCTGAGTTGCTGCGGGGTGTAGATGTGCAACAAGATAAGTTCTGTAGGAGGATCATGAATAATACATTCGTTGTTAGAAGGATAAGTACGAAGAGAAGTTAGATTGCCTCCGTAGAGATTTTTGATGGCAGATTCGGCTTCCGGCAGTGTAGTGGTACCGGAATAAACCCATGATTGGACGAGTTCCCAATTTTCAAGGAAAGTCGTAGGTGGTGTTACAAAAGGTTGAGCCTGAAGGATAGGTTCTTCCTGAGAACAGGATCCTACAAGAAAAGAGGCGGCTGCAAGAGGCAGGAGTTTGCAACAGAGAGAACACTTCATGTTTGAGAAATGATAAAGGTAAAGTTGCGTGAGGTCAATGGAGAGATATGCTTCTGAGATAAAGAAGCGAATATGGGAATATTTTTTGTGAAAAGACCGTCTGAGCCCCACAAGCCCAGACGGTGAAAAATATGACTATCTTCTTAGATTAAGACAATAAGTTAAAATTGGAAAACAGGATTTTCGATTAATTCCTTTACTTTGCAGAGGAAAGTGACAGCCTGTTTGCCGTCGATCAAGCGATGATCGTAAGACAAAGCCAAATACATCATAGGGCGGATAACGATTTGTCCATCCTGCACAACAGGACGTTCGATTATTGAATGCATGCCTAGGATTGCGCTTTGCGGTGGGTTGATGATAGGCGTTGACATCATAGAGCCATAGACCCCACCATTCGTGATGGTGAAGACTCCTCCCTGTAGATCTTCCAATGAAAGTTTGTTGTTTCTTGCTTTTTCAGCCAATAGGGCTAATTCGCTTTCAAGTTGGAGGTGATCTTTTTGGTCGCAATCTCGGAGCACAGGAACAGTAAGCCCTTTATCTGTACCGACTGCGATCGAAATGTCGTAGTAATGGTTGGTAATTATGTCATCTCCATCGATACGTGCATTGACCTGAGGAACTTCTTGCAGCGAACCAACAACTGCCTTGATGAAAAAACTCATGAAACCAAGACGTCGCCCCGTCGGATTAGGTAATTCCTTGAACTGTCGCCTAAGCTCAATAATAGCACTCATGTCGCATTCGTTAAAAGTCGTTAACATGGCCGACTGGTGTTGTACATCGACAAGTCGAGCGGCCAATGCTCGGCGAAGTGATGACATGCGAGTCCTCGTGTATCGCGGGGTGGCGTTTGGTTGCTCTTGATCCGAAGAGACTACGGCCTCAGTGACAGGAGTCGGTTCAGAAGGAAACGGTAGGGATTCCGAAACTGGTGGTAATAGTGAGCCCTCCGGGACATGGCTTGTGGCTTGGGGCTTTGTTGTGTTTGTGGGGATTGTAGTGGGGTGACCTGAAGACTCAGAGATTCGGCCAATGACGTCGCCTATATTGACGTCTTGACCTTCTGGAATCAAGATTTCCAGGATGCCGTCTTCCTGAGCTTCCAATTCTTGGGCTACTTTATCGGATTCTAAGGTGACGAGAACATCTCCTGCTTTGACGTGAGCTCCAGCAGGAGCATTCCAGCAGGCGATGGTGGCTGTCGTAATGGAGTCTCCGAAATTGGGAATGATAATATCGCTCATGTAAAAAGAAAATGGTTAAAGAGTTTCACGAAAGTTAAATGCATTACTGAGGAGGCGCTTTTGAGCTGCCTTATGAAGAGATTTGGCTCCTTCGGCTGGGCAAGCCATGGCAAGCCGACCTGCATAACGGAATGTTGTAGCTAGGATTCTGTTAAGACGCGGACGAATGTGATTCCATGGACCCATGTTCTCAGGTTCTTCCTGGCACCAACAGAAATCGCGAAGGTGTTCGTAAGGTGCTAAGGTATAGGTTAATAATTCATCGTAAATGGGATAAAGCTGCTCAATGCGAATGATAAGCGTATCAGCAATACCGTGCTCTCGACGGTAATTGAGCAGATCGTAAAATACCTTGCCAGAACATAGAATGACGCGACGACATTCCCGTGGGTCGGGAGACTCTGGGTCTGGAAGAATTTCCTGAAATCCAGATGGTGTGAGGAAGTCTTTCATCGGCGAGACTGCTGCTGGGTGGCTTAACAGGCTTTTAGGTGTGAAAATGATCATTGGCTTGGAAGCCTTTTGCTTGATCTGGCGGCGTAGCGCATGGAAAAGCTGGGCGGGAGTTGTCAAATTGAGAATTTGCATATTCCGTTGGGCGCAAAGCTGTAAATAACGTTCAATGCGAGCGCTGGAGTGTTCAGATCCGGCGCCCTCGTAGCCGTGGGGCAGGAGGAGAGTGATACTAGAACCTTGTTTCCATTTGGCTTCTGCTGCGGCAATGAACTGATCGATGATGACTTGGGCGCCATTGGCAAAATCACCGAATTGAGCTTCCCACATTGTTAACGTATCTGGAGAACCCAGAGAATACCCATATTCAAATCCTAGGATGGAGGCTTCAGATAACGATGAGTTGAAAATGCGAAACGTGGCTTGATCGGGTGATAAGTGTTCCAACGGAATGTAGATTTCCCCTGTTTTCTGGTCGTGAACGACTGCATGGCGGTGAGAAAATGTACCGCGTTGACAATCTTGACCACTGATGCGGACAGGGGTTCCTTCCGTAACTAACGATCCCCAACAGAGTGCTTCCCCCATGCCCCAGTCGAGCGGAGTCTCGTTTTGGAAGGCTGCTTTACGTCGAGCAAAAATACGTTTTTCTAATGTTGGATGCAAATTGAATCCCTCTGGTAGACGAGTTAACGCTTCGCCTATAAAGTGATACATTTCGGAGGAGATGCCGGTATCGATGATGTCATGTGAATAAGGAAGTACTCCGTGACCGCGGGTGGATGATAACGGCGGCATTAGTGAATGAACCGACATACCAGATATTTTCTGAAGCTGTTCTTCCATTGATTGCCAATGCCGAGCAGCGATCTCGCGAAACCCCTCTTCGGTTAAATCTCCTCGGTTAATCAATTCGCGCGAATAACTGGCCACTGCACCCGGATGGGCGGCAATGGTTTGCACGAGAAGCGGGTTTGTAAACGATGCTTGGTCGGTTTCGTTGTGCCCTAACTTACGATAACAATACATGTCCAGTACAACGTCAAATCCAAATTGTTGACGAAATTCCAAAGCAAACAATGCTGCTTTTGTCAGAGCTTCAGGAGATTCTCCGTTAACGTGTAGGATTGGCGCTTGGACCATTTTGGCCATATCTGTTGCATAGCGACTGGACCGCGCTTCTCCTGGTACTGTAGTAAAGCCTATTTGGTTGTTGACGATGATGTGAATGGTTCCTCCCGTTTTGTATCCACGTAATTGCGACAAATTCAATACCTCGCTAACAAGCCCCTGCCCAGCAAAGGCGGCATCTCCGTGTATCAGAATGGGTAAAACGTGTTGGCGTTCATGATCCCCAAGCTCGTGCTGAATGGCTCGCGCCCTCCCTTCCACAACTGGGTCGACGGCTTCTAGATGGCTTGGGTTCGACGAGAGATTGACATGCAAGTCGCCAGATGGAAAATGCAGGGAAGTTTCGTATCCTAAGTGGTATTTGACATCACTCCCTCCCTCTGGATTGTCAGGAAGGTAATCAGGGGTAAATTCATAGAAGATGTTACGCAGTGATTTATGCAGGATGTTAGCTAGCACATTGAGTCGTCCTCGGTGGGCCATCCCCATTTCTACATGAGAAATACCTTTATGCGGACAATCTTCTAAAATTGTTTGCAGGAGAACGATGAGCCCCTCTCCGCCTTCGAGTGAAAATCGTTTCTCTCCCAAGAATTTCTTTCCAAGAAATTCCTCAAATTGTTCTGATTTGAGGAGTTGTTCGAGTGCGGTAATGCGCTTTTCCGGGGTATTGAGCAATTCTTGAGAACTGGCCTCGATTTTACTTCGAATCCAGTTGATGATGATGGGGGAATCGAGGTGCGTGTATTCATAGCCAATCTTACCACAGTAAAGGTCAAATAGGTGGGTGAGGGTATCTCGATCAACATCTAACTCTTTGGGAAGCCGGGCTAGGCGCTCTTCTTTAGGCGATGGATATAACGGATTAATATCGGCAAAGTGGTGTCCATGCCGACGAAAATAAGCAGTCGGGTCAGTGGAAACAAGTTCTTGGGGAATAGGAGAGGTCGCCGGAGACAAATCGGCTGTAGGACATTTGTCTCGGTTGGTCCCAAGGGCATACCCTTCAAAATAAGCTGCCCATACTGGATCGACCGAAACCGGATCATTATTCCAGTCATTATAGAGCCGTTCGATTTCTTCAGGGTTGAGTCGTGCAAAAATAGATGAACTCATGGGTTTTTCTGATCTTCTTCCACACTAGGATTGGCAACTATAAAATCAAAAAAAACATCCCGACAACGAAGTAAAAAGTGTCATGACCTAGGTTGTGCATGAATTCCTGTGTATGATTTCTCGATCTCTATTGGTGTTGTCTTGTTAACTGTTCATTCCCCCCATACTTTCTTCATGCATGTTTTCCTGTAGAGGATACCTGGGTTTTAGAGAGGCAGAATCGACTGTTGAATTAGAAATCTAATGTATGTTGTAATAGGCTGATGACATCAGTCAAGGAATTGAGCCGACAGACTGCCGAATGGAATGAGGCATGGACGGTGATTGGAGAAGGTATGACAACAACGGGTAGGCCGGCGCGAATGGCTGCGAGTGATCCATTAGCTGAATCTTCAATGACAAGACAACGTGATGCAGACAGATGAAGCCGTTTGGCTGATTCATGATAGAGTGCCGGGTCTGGTTTGACCGGTAACCCGTCATCCCGACAAAGTACTTGGCAAAAACGATCTCGAATTTGGAGTTTAGTAAGCCAGCCATCTACCCAGGAATGGGTAGAACTAGAAGCTACCGCTATGGGAAGATTTTGTGCACGACAATAATCTAATAAATCCAAGGCTCCAGGCATGAGGCCACTTTTAAGGAGGTCTGCATGGATTTCTTGTTGGCGTTTGGCATTAATGACTGGCCAATCGTAAGTACGGTGAGTTAGGGATTCCAGGTACTCGGCTGGATTCCAGTGAGTGTATCCACTGCCGATGCATTGGTTAAAAATGTTGAGTGGGAGGGAAAATCCCTCAGATTCAAAAACGCGTTGCCATGAACGATAGATAGCCCATTCTGTATCGACAAGAACCCCATCAAAATCAAAAATGACAGATTGTGGAGGAGCTGTAAGACCAGGTACATTCATACGAAACGACAAACTAATAACTCTAAAAATATTCTATAAATGACTTTATTACAAACCAATACAATAAAATTTCTCAACTAATTTCTAATCTTGCTTGAGAGAACGTCTGTTGCGAATGTCATCAAACCATTCTCGTAACGATCGCATTGATAATCTCGTTCGGAATAGATAGATGGCTATCAGAGCGTAAATAATATTAGGAAGCCAAGCGCCTAACCATGAGGGGAAGATTCCGGCCGAAGCTAGTGTCGGGAAAAATTCATATAGGAACAACATCGCTGCTGCTAAGAATATTGCTATTCCTATGCCAGTCATTGGCGAACGGCGTTGGAAGGTAACAGACGAAGGTATTGCAATAAATGCTAGAATAATACATGAAAAAATCTTAGCAATGCGAACATGCCATTCTGTGCGCATCTCTCGCACCATTTTGGAATTAACGGAATAAGTGTTTAACATGTTGCTTAGTGTAGGGGTTCCTATGGTATCGACGCGAAATGTTGGCGAAATTAATTGCCAGGGTGTTTCTGAGAATTTTTTCGTGAGAGTGAGATGATGCTCAGAGGTGAATTCTGGAACAATTTTTAATGATGTGGGGTTAGAGGGATGGCGTCGGTAGTCTGCGTTGTTGAATGTCCATTCTCGAGTGAACGGGTTCCATGTAGCTGATTCGGCAAAGATTTCATATTCGAGGATTCCCGGGGTCGAAAATTGTTCTACGTGGACATCAACGAGAGGTGCCCCAGGCGACGAAATTGTTGGGGGGATTCGAATATTCCAGATACGTTGAGTCATGTCGTTTTTATACCGACTGGCCATGGCAAATGGATTCGAATGGACATTTCTTGTTGAAGAAATAGATGAAAAAATCAGTTTCCGGTATAATGTTGCATTGGGCCCCCAGTGAAATCCAAAAATACCATAATAAATAGCAACGAAGGCTGAACCTATGAGAATAGGAGCTGAAATTCTGATTAACGAGCGGCCCGATTGCAACATGCCTGTAATTTCTGATGAACCTGATAAACGGGTCAGCACCCATAAAACACCTAATAACAACGTGTAGGGCAACACGAGGTTGAGGATCATAGGCATCTGAAGCAGATAAAAATAAAGTGTCGATACGAGCGGATTCTCAAGATCTCCCAAATCGTTGGCATTGTCGGCAAAATCACCTAATATGAAAATAAGCGATAAAATGCCAGTACACAAAAGAAAAGAGGTCAAAAACTGCCGCGTGATATAGCGGTCCATAATCCCGAGGAATGCATAAATAAAGGCTCCTAACGCTGGCAAAAAACATCCTATAGAAATTAGGATCGGGCGCATAGTTTGTGCCATTGGATATTCTGATCGCGTCCCAGGAATTTCCCATTGCATTTGCGACCATTCCCGGCCCATGAGATCCCATGCCAAAATGCTTCCAACTGTCAAAGCTAGAATGAATGGTATGAAACGGCGTAATTTTGAAGCAGTTATGGTCATACGCTAGAACGCATCATAATGAGGAGAAAAAGAAAAAAAAGTCTGAAATACTGCTTCTTGACAGACAACTGACCATGAGGTTGCGTAATTTAACGATGTTAGAAGAAAAAACGGACAACTCTTGAAATGAGAATTGTCCGCTTTCTAGAAAAAAAGGATGGGGTACAGGACGGGACTCGAACCCGCAACAACTGGAACCACAATCCAGGGCTCTACCATTGAACTACCTGTACCATTCAGGTAAACTGAAGTGCAAGCACTCTACTCTTCGCGGCTTGGTCTGGCAAGACAAATTTTCAAAAAAATCACAGAAAAATTTTAAATATGAGAAATTCATTGAAATTAAATGATTTGAGATGACGAGTAAGGGATGATTTTATAGTTTAGGGATTGTTAATTGGTATTCTGGACGAGGATGTACTGTACGGATCATACCTTGTCGTTCCTGTGTTGACACAGGTTTGAAAGTGTCTGGGATACCTTTGACGTTGTCATCCCATGGCTTGGCAATGACTGTGAGGGTCTGGGCTCCTTGGTGTAAAAATCGACTGATTGAGAATTCAAAAGGAAGTCCAATATGGCGGTGATCTGTGTAACGCTCATTGTTTTTCATCAGGTCGGCAGTGCTTCCTGTGTACGTAACTTGATAGAAAATATCTCGAACGTGATCGGGAAGTTGGAAGTTGTCGGGGATATTGAGTGCCCAGGATTTTTGAGGTAAAGTTGAACTTTGCAAGGATACTGTAAACGTGGGAACGTTGAAAGTATAAGTTGAAAATATTCCGGAATGCTTGGCGGATACGCCGAGGAGGGATGGGGATGAAGAGGGATAAACTGCCAACTCCATTCGGGGAGAATAAGAACTTAGTGTTAGATTGTTACCATGTGAAATGAGGTTAGCGTCCGAAATCATCAGTACAGAATGTTGGGGTAGATCGAAACGCCAGGCTCGTTCGGCATCTTGTCGGCTTAAGAGCAGAACGTGTGCTTTCTTGCCCTGAGCATTAGCAAGCGTCATGGCAATGTTGCGAGAAGGTTTTGGAAAATAAGACATAGCCTGGCCAATAACTTGGCATTCTGCCGATGTTTGTACCTGAACTTCTTTGGAAAATTGAAATTCAGGCCTAATCCCTTTTTCTTCGCAAAAAACATAGCATGGCATACTGGTATCGTCAATTTGCGCGATTAACCGAGCTGTACTAAAGCGTAGGGGGATGCCATTGAGTTCAATATTGATAGGGAAGGTGGGAGACGCATTGGCTGGAATCGTAATAGGAGAGGAGGGAACTTTGAGTGTTTCTTCCGATAACTTGATAGCAAACTGAACCTTGTCGATGGGGTGTGTATCGACATAGGGTTGGCAATTGTTGAGAAATAGGAACCCTCTGTCTTGGTTGAATCGTCCCGCAAAACGAACTCGCGACACATCCCGTGGATCGCGAATCATATTCTCAGGCCTGACTGGTTGCATTGGCGCCAAGAGTTCGCCAAAATCGTTGAGAAACATATGCCAGAGCCTGAGCGCATGGTAAGATGGACGAGTTTGTCCAAATTCGCCCAATTGAGCCTGGTAATCAAAGTGCTGTGGTAACCCAGGCCCTTCCCAACCGGCTTTATGCGTGCCCCCATGGTACATATAATAGCCGAGAAGGTTATTACCTCGGGCAACAACATTCTGAACAAGTCCTTCCATTCCCCAAGCTGGGACTTGGAATCTGTGTGTATAATTATTCAGACAGCCTCCGCCTAATTCACAGAGCCCGCGCGGAAATTGAGTCGGATCGTAGCAGAGCTTGCCATGATTTTCCATGGCTCCCCATTCGTCGTCCATGTAGAGGTAATCTGTAGTGGGACCAGGCGTCATCCAGTATCGATAGGGATAGGCTGCTGTTAGTGGTAGGATGTCACCGCGATTATAGTGATATTCGCTATTACACGTTGCTGAAAAGAAACAGGGGTGGATCCCGGCTTTCAAGGCCATGTTTTTTAGGGCTGCTAAATGGTCTTTTGATCCGTAGGCGTATTCATTTTCTAATTGGCATCCAATGATAGGTCCCCCGTCTTTGAAATACAGCCCCTTTGTTTGTTCTCCTACTTGATTAAAATATGTTTGAACGAGATCAAGGTACCATGGAGCATTGCTGCGTTGGCCTTTTTTATTTGTCCAGGAGGGAAGCCCTTTGTTGCGAGCCTCGCCATTGATGTAAGGCCCTGGACGTAGCCAAACGTAGAGCTTATGTTTTTTACAGAGTTCGATGAAACGACGAATATTGTTATTTCCTGTCCAATCCCAGGAACCTTGTGGCTCTTCTGAAAATTCCCAAAAGAGATAAGTTGACACGATGGAGATTCCTGCCGCCTTCATCTTCATTAATTCTATTTCCCACAAATTTGCTGGATAACGTAGGAAATGGAATTCTCCCATGACTGGTATCCAGGGTTTCCCATTATGAGTCCAGTATAGGGCATTGACTCCCAATTGGTCTCCATTGGGCGCTGAGGTCGGCCCTGTTTGGAGCCAAGCTTTGGGTTCTTTATGCTCAACTTGAGCGACATCCAGGACATACGGATCTGCAATTGGATGTTCTTGCGCATGAAGACAAGAGAACTGTAAGAGACTAGATAGTCCCAGGAAGAAGCTGATTTTGGAGATATTCTTGATCATCGTATTTGATTGAAGATTTAAAACAGAATTGGGGCACTTAAAGCGTTTTTTCAATCCATTCAAAAGTAAAATGATAGGTTAGGGACCCTTCGTTCCACATTTGGAAATTGGTTCCCCAGAGGTTATTGGAAAGGTTGAAGTGGATCCCTCCTTTTTTGTCGGGGTATTCTAGTGAATAATTAATACCGCGAGCTTCCCCGACATTGACGAGAAAAGCTGTGGGACTCCAAATGCGGAGAGTTCCCGCTGAGGTGACGAGGTCGACGTAGCGGTCGATACCATGCATCTGGCGATTACCTTTTGGAACGACGTCTAGCAAGTTGACTCGTTCTCCAACTTTCTCAGCAATAATCGAGACGATGTCGTTGGTGTTGAACGAGAGCCAGTAAGCTTCAGGAAGACGAACTGCTGGTTTGTCGATAATCGTAAGGGCGAGTTTTGCCTTGATCCCATCTTTGTATTCGAGGAGATCTGCATACATGACTTTGGGGAAGACTCGCGTGTCGAGCTTGCTGTTTTTGGGAAAACCGAGTTCGTAAATTGTACGTTTGCCTTGCGGTACATTCATTTGTTTTAGACGGACAACTTGTGCTTGAACCGTGGCACTTACCGCTTGAGATTGATCAAGTCCGGGTTTCCCAATGTCTTGGTAAGCCCAACCATAGTGTGCCCTGAGGTAGGCATTGAGGTAGTTGTTGAAATCATTGTTGTCGAACATCTGGTAACGGAGTCCATCCATCTTGAAGCGGCCTCCTTTGAGGAGAGCTGTTTCCCAAGGAGTAGGTTCAACCTTGGCAACCTGTTTGATCCCATCGGGAATATAAGGCGTGGAGATCCGTCGCAACGTTTTTTGGGCTTCCTCCTGCAATCCAATGGGAAGCTTAGTTATAGCGCTGTCGATGTATTGATCGAGTTCTTTCCATGATTGTTCGGCCTTTTGGAATGGCCCAGAGGAACGCGCCGCTTGGAATTTGTCAATGTCGTATTTATCCCAATTCTGAATATGCGTTTTTACGTCAACTCCTTGAGTATGTTCTGCAATGAGGCCGAGCTCGAGAGCAAAATCAATGGAGAGATCGCTTTGGGGATCGATCCTTCCATCTTTGATCCACTGGGAATAGAGATTGGAAAGAGCCCGGTAACGAGCCATGCGAATGGGGGCTCCCCCGTATCCGTAGATCCAGGTATCACCGATTTCAGAAGTAACGACTGGAAGTTGATCTTTAATGGTTACCAATTCCGGAGCAATATCGCTGAATGAAGCAGGAATGATTTGAGCTTTGGGATAACGTTGTCTAAGACTAGCATAGATGTTTTTGACTTGTTCGTAGGAGTGTGGGCCGTGGTTATCTCCTGTGAAATTGATAGCAATGGCGACTTTGCCACCGGGCAATATGCTTTCTGTCCCATAATCTTGCTGGTAGACCAAGATAATTTCACTGCCGTCTGTATCCTGCCATCTGCAAATAGGAGGAACCCCTGGTACCGGACAAGCCGGATTTACCCCAATGTGTAAGAATTGGATACCAGCCTCGCACAGAGGTTTGACGATGCTACGTGTGTGTCCTGGAACGTCCGTCATTTTGGCTGCAACCGTTTTTTCCCCGTACTTTTGATCGAGTTTGCGACTGGCCATGAGACAAGTTTTAAACATAGCGAGGTTCATGGTTTCGGATTCGACCGTGTAAGGGACTGCATTCCATACGATGTCTCCTCGCTGAATAGCCGCTTCAAGGCGTTGCACTTCTTTTGGAGATGCTTCTTCTAGGTATTTCCAGATGAGCCAGGCTCCTGTTGTCCAGATATAACGATCAGAGGATTTTTCTTTGGCTAACCGCTCTGACAAATCGATGGCTTTGGGAATGAATTCGGAGATATAACGTTGTGTAACGACCGAACTGAGGTCGGTGAAACCCACGTCGAGATGGGTTTTGAAAACGACGTAGACTTTCTCGACCTTAGTGTTTTGTGCCAATCCTGTTGCCATGGCCCAAAGGCATAGCAATGGTGCTAACAAGAGTTTGTATAGATATGTTTTCATGGGATATACAGTAAGAGAATTAGAGATTAATCGAGACTTCTAAACTAAGATCTGAGGTGTGCAGGATGGCATTGTTACGCATTTGATCCATTCGGGAAACAAAATTGGCTTTTATGGGAGATATTACCTCCCATCGGGCGAACAATGAAACAATCTCGGATTGAGGGAGGGATGATAACATGGCTATTGACTAGCTTTAGAGTTGATCGGAATGATTAAAGATATCAATCAGGCGCAGAGACTCTCTATTTTTCTTAAATACGAGGAGAATGTTCGAAAAATTTCAGAGAAACATAATAGGGATAGATTTTGCAAGAAGGACCGTTCCCCGAACGTATTACACGTCAGAGAACGATGGATAGGTTACGAATCAGGAAAAATTGGGCGGGTGTTTGGATAACAGTAATAGTAGCTGTTATGGCAATGGTATGTTTTGCGGACGAACGCATTGTGATGAATCTCAACAACGATTGGGGATTCTGGCGGGGTGACGTTCCGGGCGGGGAACGTGTGGATTTTGATGATTCTCAATTTGCTCGGGTGGCAATTCCGCATTCGATGCGCTTAGAAAAGAAGCATTGTAGTGGAGCCGATCAAGTGTATCAGGGGATTGGATGGTATCGGCGCTATTTGACAATTCCGACTGAGTGGAAGGAAAAGCGCGTTGTATTGGATTTCGAGGGGGTGATGATGGATAGTATGATCTACCTCAATGGTTGTGAAATTGGTCAACGCCATGGCGGCTATATTGGTTTTAGTCTCGATATTACTGACTTTGTTCGTTGGGGTGAAACCAATGTGTTAGCACTTAAGGTTTCTAATAAAGATAATCCAGATACTCCGCCGGGTAAACCTTTGGCCAATCTCGATTTTCATTACTATGGTGGGATTTATCGCGATGTTGTGTTGCGCGTTACAGACCCTTTGCACATTACGGATCCTCTTGCTGCCGGGAAAACGGCTGGCGGAGGGGTTTTTGTGACCTATCCCAAAGTTTCGCGTCAACTAGCTTTAGTTAACATTAAAACTCACGTGAACAATCTACGCCAATCAGCAACACGGATCGTAGTC
Source organism: uncultured Akkermansia sp. (assembly GCA_949296365.1). GTDB lineage: Bacteria > Verrucomicrobiota > Verrucomicrobiia > Verrucomicrobiales > Akkermansiaceae > Akkermansia. The sequence continues at coordinate 36,995 of CASFPZ010000017.1, forward strand.
AGGACAGTTTTGACGGATGCTCAGAAACGTATCGTTGCTACGAACGAGTCGGCTCCCATTCTAATGGCGTCAGGAGCTGATCTCCATGTAGAGCAGGAACTACAAGTTCAGAATCCTAAATTGTGGGATACAAGGAATCCGCATCTTTACACTGTAACGAGCGAAATTGTGTCGGGAGGTCGTGTTGTCGATTCTATTCAGACGCAGATTGGAATTCGCAAGATTGCTTTCAAACCGGATGGATTTTATTTGAACGATGAAAAACTTTATTTGCGTGGTGTGAATAGACATCAAAGTTACCAGAATGTTGGCGATGCTGCTCCCAATTCGATGCAACGACGCGATGCTTTGCAAATCCAGGAAAATGGATTTAACTTTGTGCGAGCGACTCATTACCCACAAGATCCCGCTTTTTTGGAAGCCTGCGATGAGTTAGGGCTCTTGGTAATTGTGTGCCAGCCGGGATGGCAATATTTTGGCAAATCGCGCGAGTTTTATGATCGGACGCATCGCGATACTCGAGAGATGATCCGGAGAGATCGTAATCACCCCTGCGTCGTTTTGTGGGAGTCTTCGCTCAATGAAACTGGTTATTCGGAACAATGGGCAAGGGAATCAGTCGAAATTGCACATCAGGAATATCCTGGAGACCAAATGTATACGGCTGCAGATTACGGGTACCATGGAAAATATTATGATGTTTGTTACAAAGTTGTGGATTGCAATTTAGAGGGGGTACAGAAAGATTTTGCCCCTGCAAAGCCTTTTCTAACACGAGAATGGGGTGACTGGGGACATCAATCGTTGCGGCGTCAGGGGGAGGCAGCTATGCTAGATCAGGTCCATGCTCGCCAGGAACAGTTGAATGGACGAGGTTACCCTGACTGGGGTGGTTTGGATGCCAACAAACGCATTGCTGGTTATTGTCTGTGGAGTTGGAATGATTATACCCGAGGTGGTGCTCCCAATACGTTAGGCAGTGGGGCTGTTGATATTGATCGGCATCGTAAATACAGTGCCGAATGGTTGGCGACTATGAAATCTCCGCGCGATCCCCAATACGGGCCTGTTGTGTTTATTGCCAGTACTCATTCGCCGGAATCTGCTTTGGAGGTAGAGGTTTTCAGCAATGCTGATTCAGTAAAATTGTTTCGGAATGAGCAATTAATTGGTGTACAAACACGAGAACAGGCTGCGCGGCGTTGTCCAAATATTGTTGCTAAAGGCGGTAGCCCTATCTTCACGTTCACTCTCCCCAATTTTGAACCAGGAAAACTTAGAGCAGAAGCCTTTCTCGATGGAAAGATCGTGAAAGTTCATGAAGTGAGAACTCCGGGCAAGGCCGTTCGATTGTTGGTGGAACCTGCTGTTATGGGAATCCGGCCTGTTGCTGACGGCTCAGATCTTGTGCCTGTATACATCAAGGCCGTTGATGAGCATGGAACTGTCGTACCTGATTTTCAAGGGAAAGTACATGTGAGCGTCGAAGGTCAGGGACAACTGGTTGGAGCGGGCATACCGCGTGTGCGCGTAGAAAATCAGTTCCTAGACGGGGGAATTGGATTTTTCTTTGTTCGGACGTCGAACCAAGCAGGGAAAATCATATGTTCAGCTTCATCCAAGGGATTAGCGGCAGGACGGGCCATTGTCGATACCCAGCCGTTCCGAGGAATATTTGCTCCTGGACCTCAACCTGCCTGGAAACGAACTGAAAAAGACCTTGAAACATCAGAGGAATCTAGCCAGAACCTGGCGGTTGGGAGTTGTGTGACTGCTTCATCGGAACAGCCTCAAAACCCATCGGCGAATGTTGTTGATGACGACCCATCTACTCGGTGGGCTGCCGAAAACGGAAATTTGCCCCAACACATAACAGTCGATTTGGGACAAGCTATGGATGTTGGATCCGTGGAGATCCTTTGGGAACAATCGTTGAACTATACATTTCATCTGGAATGTTCTAGTGACAGATTCTTATGGATTCCATTGGGAAAATTCGTTTCCCAAAAAGACCGTAGTCTCGTGCTTGTTGGTCGTCGCATTCGATACCTAAATGTCAACATCTCCCAAGTAGAGCGCCATGCTGGCTGGGCATCTATCAGGGAAATACGAATCTTCCCGCCCCTCAAAGGATTAGAGATCTTACCCGGAAATATTATTCCCGATTCTGAAGTTGAATCGCTGATTTCGATCAATCCGTCGGTCACTGGACGTGAGCCTAACAAGTTACGTGACGGCAAGACTTCCATTGGTACAGGATGGTTGGCTCAATCAACACAATGTCCTCAGACGGTTATTTTGAAACTGAAAAATCCTACAACTTTAACAGGAAGCCGTATTTATTGGGAAAAGGATAGCTCTCAATATACGTACAACCTTGAAGTATCGATAGATGGTAAAACATGGCAAAAAGTTTTTGAACAACACCAGGTTGCAGGGCAATTCTTCAAACCTGAATTTTTCCCAACGCCTGTCCAAAATGTCCAATATGTTCGCATTGTCTTGACAGATGTACGCTCCGGAGCGGGAGTAGATAAAATTGGTATGGCGGAATGGCAATTGTTCAAGGCTCCTGTAACGAAAGACAATGAGAAACTATAGGGATAGCGATGCCAGCAATTCCTTTGGTGGATTCTATGGCATTCCGTGATTCTATATTCAGATGAAATCTCAAAAGAACAAAAGCCTTGTGAATGGGAATCTTCACAAGGCTTTTGCTAAGGGGTATTCAATGAGAAAGTTAGTTGCCGACGACTAAGGTCTGCTCACGGTCTGGTCCAACACCAACTGTGGTGACTGGCGTCCCAATGAGAGATGAAAGACGTTTGACGAATGCCTTAGCTTGAACAGGTAATTCGTCCCATGTGCGGCAACCGGAGATATCTTGTTTCCATCCAGGAAGGGTTTCGTAGATGGGTTCGCAACGCTCCCAATCAGCAGAACGAGCCGGCGGATATTCGAGAATTTGATCGCCGAGTTTGTAACCAACGCAAATTTTGATCGTTTCACATTGATCGTAACCATCAAGATTGGTCATGGCCATTTCATCAAATCCATTAAACATGGATGAAAACCGCAACAGGACGGCATCAGCCCAGCCGCAACGCCGTGGTCGTCCTGTCGTCGCTCCGAATTCTCGTCCTAATCCATGAAGGTAATCTGCAAATTCGTCGTCCTCGGTAACAAATGGTCCAGAACCGACACGGGTGGTATAAGCTTTACAAACGCCAATGATGCGGTCAATTTTATGCGGTGGAACGCCAGTGCCAGTACAAGCGCCTGCGGAAGATGTATTTGATGAAGTGACGTACGGATAGGTTCCAAAGTCAACATCGAGAAATGCACCTTGTGCTCCTTCGAATAGGATACTCTTACCTTCTTTGATGGCATTGTGCATTACTGGAATAGTGTCGGCAATGTGAGGACGAAGAACTTTAGCAGCAGCTTCTACTTCCTCGACTACCTGATCCTCATTCACTGGTTGAGCCCCCATATTTTTCAACTCAATATTGGCGCTCCGGATTCTGTTGCGCAACATGTCTTCCAGAACTTCTGGACGACGCATGTCGGCGACGCGAATACCAACGCGACGCGCTTTGTCGGAGTAGGTCGGTCCGATGCCGCGCTTGGTGGTACCAATGGCTTTTTTGCCAAGGGATGATTCTGAAGCTGCGTCCATTTCTTTATGGAAAGGCAAGACAAGGTGAGCGCGGTCAGACAGCAAAAGATTTTGAGGGGTAATGGTAACTCCCTGTTTTTTAAGACTTTCAATTTCATCTACAAGCCCCATTGGGTCTAACACAACCCCGTTGCCGATGACACAGAGTTTCCCGGGCCATAGAATGCCAGAGGGTACAAGGTGGAGAATGTATTTCTTCCCGTTAGCCATTACAGTATGCCCCGCATTATTGCCGCCTTGGCCTCTTGCGACGACATCTGCCGATTCTGTTAGGAAATCAATGAGTTTCCCTTTGCCTTCGTCCCCCCACTGGGAACCGATAATAATGGTATTCATGGTTATGAGCCCGTAATTGATCGTTTAGTATATGGAAAAGAAATGGTGTAACAACAATACAACACAGAATTAATACATTAACAATTACCGTTGGGAATGGCATTGAACTTGTTCAACCAGACGGAAAAATTCGTCAAAAAGACTGGAGGCCTCATGGGGACCAGGCGCTGCTTCTGGGTGGTATTGGACAGAAAAGACTGGAAGACTGAGGTGACGCAGGCCTTCTACGGTTTGGTCATTGAGGTTGAGGTGAGAGATTTCAACCTCAGAAGGTAAGCTATCAGGATCGACTGCAAAACCATGGTTCTGCGAAGTAATATAGACTTTCCCTGAACGAAGGTCTTTGACCGGATGGTTGCCTCCTCGATGGCCGAATTTAAGTTTGAAGGTTCGGCCTCCTAAAGCATGAGCTAAAATTTGGTGGCCTAGGCAAATACCGAAAATAGGGAGTTTGCCTAGAAGTTGGCTAACTTCCTTGTGGATGTAACCAAGGGCTGCTGGGTCTCCTGGCCCATTGGAAAGAAAAAGGCCGTCAGGATGCATCCCTAGAATATCTTCTGCCTTGGTTTTGTAGTTGACTACAAAAACGTCGAATCCTTTTTGTCGAAGTTGGCGCAGGATGTTACGTTTAATCCCGAAATCGTAGGCAACAACTCGAAAACGGATCGGTGGTAATTCCCCGTAAGGTCCAGATATTCTAGTTGTTTTGTTAGGAAGGAGCCAGGGTCGCGATTCGTCATCCCAATGGTAATTGAAAGGTGTGGAAACTTCCTGAACAAAGTCGCTTCCTTTCATGAAAGGGGCATTGCGTGCTGCTTCTACTGCTTCAGTGGCAGAGAGATCTGTGGTAAGACAGGCTCGCATGGCCCCGACTGTACGAAGATGCTTGGCGAGTTTACGGGTATCGACTCCTTGGATGCCAGGGATACCGTAACGGGCAAGCCAAGAATCGATAGATTCGCGAGCTCGCCAGTTGGAGACGACTTGGGAAAGTTCTTCGATGACAAATCCACGTATTTGGGGATTAAGCGATTCATCATCTTCATCATTGATGCCGTAATTGCCAATCATCGGAGCGGTCATGGCAACGATTTGTCCTCGATAAGAAGGATCTGTGATGATTTCTTGGTACCCCGTCATGGAGGTGTTAAAACAAGACTCTCCCGTGATGGTACCGCTCGCCCCAAATGCAGTGCCATCAAATATCGTACCATCTTCTAGTGCGAGAAGCGCTTTCATCAACTTAATTAGCCGGAAAATCCTAATAACATTGACAACATGATGCAAGCAAATCTTAAAGGGATGTCTAAAAATTGTTACGAAGTCCTATGGAAACTAGATTTAGAAAAACCTAGGCTTGCACAATAGTGCCTTGAACGATGAAATAGAAGCTTTTATTTTAGGTACGTTATGAGCGACGCATCTATCCAGCAAGGACTTCAACAACGCATGGCTGCTGGGGCTGCTATGCAAATGGGAGTGCGCATTTTACAGGCGTCGACGATGGAATTAGAAGGGCTGGTTACTGAGGCTATGCAGAAAAATCCCGTGTTGGACGAGGAACGGCCGACAGAGATAGTTTCGTTAGGAAATGAGGAACCTGCATATGGCGAAGAGCTGGGGACTGCGGGGAACGATTGGGAGTCTTATGTCCCCGATGGACAGGAAATCCGAATAGAAGCAGGAGAAGTGAATCCTGAGGCATGGAAGCGTAGGGAGTTCGTTTATGAATCGGCTGCATATGAGGAAACTCTGCACAGGGCTTTGAGAAAGCAGATCGAGTGCGAGAATTGGCCGATGGAAGTGAAACGAGCAACTCTGTTATTGGTTGATCATTTAGATGACAGGGGGGTTTTTGAAGAATCCCCAGAATCGGTGGCTGAAAACAATGGTTTGTCAATTCGGAGGATGAATGAGGCACTGAGATATTTGCGTCAGTTAGAACCTGATGGTGTGGGAGCTCGCGATTTGCGCGATTGTTTGATGATTCAGCTAGAGCGGAAGGGTGAAAAAAAGTCGTTGACCTATCGAGTACTCGATCAATGCTGGAATGAACTGGTACACCGTAATTCAAAGGGAATAGCTGAAAAACTCGGGGTGACTAGAGATGAGGTAACAGAAGCGGTGGCTCGAATTGCTCAACTGAATTCGAATCCTGGGGCTGTGTATGAAGCTGCAGCCGGTGTGTATGTGACGCCGGATCTCGTGGTGACGGAAAAACAGGACGGAACTTTGTTTGTAGAGTTGACGTGGAGTCATATTCCTCGTTTACGCTTGGATAGTGCGTATAAAGAGACATTGGCAGAGCATGTTGAAAATGCTGAGGTAAGAACGTATTTAAAGAAGTGTTTTCGCGAGGGCCAAGAACTGATTGATGCCGTCGAGCAGAGGCAGATGACGATTTTACGGGTAGGACAGGAAATCGTGAAAAGGCAAGAGGCATTTTTTCGTCAGGGGGATCAGGCGCTGGTGTCTTTGGGTATGGAGGTTGTGGCTGAAGCCTTGGGCGTGCATATATCAACGGTGTCACGAGCTGTAGTTGGCAAATACTTGTCTTGTCGCTGGGGGGTGCGTGAGTTGCGTAGTTTTTTCAGTGCCGGGATTCGTCGAATTAACCGAGATGGAGCCCAAGCACCCAACGAAGTGGCGGCTTCATCTGTTCAGGCGATGATTAAAGAAATAATCCGTTCTGAGCCTGCTTCCAAACCTTACAGTGATGCTGCTCTTGCTGCCAAATTGGCTGAACGCGGCTTGCAGATTGCTAGGCGAACTGTGACTAAGTACAGAGAACAATTACATATTTTACCGGCTTCTTTAAGAAAGAAACGGTAACATTCTTTTGCCCCCAAGTTCCCCAGGGAAATAGCAAAATCAAAGCTTGTTTGATGACTGATTCAACAATTGTCCCCGATAAGAGAGGCTCGGAGCTTGAGCGCGGCAAGGAGCGAGGTGAAGGATGAATAGTCGGATTCGCGGTCGGATGATGTTAGAATAAACTGATAATGGCTCATGCAGGCATTTTCCTGGGCTGCATTATGGAGGCGTAGTCGGATAGTTTCTTCTGCATCAGTGTGGCGACTGCGGAGCCGAGATTCGAGTTCTCCCATAGGGACGTGGATAAAAACATCGGCATAGGCTCGTTGGATGACTGGATTGTTGCAGGTTCGTACAAAACTTGCACCTTGCACATCAATATCCATGACAACGTCGATGCCTTGGAGAAGAAGAGTGACGACGTCTGCCTGAAGCGTACCATATTGATTCCCATGAACAGTCGCATGTTCCAGAAATTCCCCAGCAGCTACTCGAGATTCAAATTCCTGAACAGTTAGAAAGTGGTAGTCGAAATCCTGGCGTTCTCCAGGGCGAGGCTGGCGGGTAGTACACGAGATAGAGTACTGACAGAGACCTTGATCAGCGGCACGGCGGCAAAGAGTTGTCTTGCCGGAACCGGATGGCCCGGAAACAACAAGAAGGCTTCCTAAAGAGTGCATGACAAAAATGGAATTATTCGATATTTTGTACCTGTTCTCGGATTTTTTCGAGTTCTGTTTTGGCTGAAACGACGAGATGGGCTAGTTCTGCATCGTTGGCTTTTGATCCGATCGTGTTAAATTCTCGGAAGATTTCCTGGCAAAGGAAGTCGAGTGGTCGTCCAGCAGGTGCTGACGAATCGCAGACGTTGCGAAATTGGCAGAAGTGTGAGGCGAGTCGGGTGAGTTCTTCTGTGATGTCGCTCTTATCGGCAAAGAGTGCAATTTCTCGGATGATTCGTTCATCATCGAGTTTGATTGGCAATCCTGCCTCTTCGAGGCGTTTCATCATTGCATCGCGGAGGCGAATTGGAACGCGTGGCGCCAGAGAAGCAATGGATAAACGGATCTGTTCGAGTTGGTTGAGGCGCTGCAAAATGTCAGTTTTGAGGTGTTCGCCTTCTGTATGTCGCATTGCAAGGAAACGTGAAAGTGCTTCCT
>CASFPZ010000018.1 GCA_949296365.1 uncultured Akkermansia sp.
TACTCTATCTCGGATCCAATCCAAGACCTGTGGACTCTTCAACGTACCCTATCTCTTCCTCAAACTTCGACAATGCTTTTACCAGCGGATTTGAAACAGCCCCTTTTTCTGGGTCTCATGAAAAAGTAGTCTTGATTTATGAAATATTATAGGTACAATCTTGTGCATGCGCCTGTGGCGAAATTGGTAGACGCGCCAGATTTAGGCTCTGGTGCCGCAAGGCATGCAGGTTCGACTCCTGTCGGGCGCACCATCCTTCTTATGGGATAAAGAAGGTATTCATGCATCGATGGTATGTGATCAGTAGGGTTGTTTATTGCATGAAAATTCATAGTTTTCAGAGACAATAAGGGTGGGATTCTTGCCAATTAAAATATTTTCGTTTTTTTGACTGTATGAACATTCTATGCTTGAATTCAGTCTCCACTTGGATTTATCCAGAGTAAGTTAAGTTTTTTATAGGAGGTATTTCCATGAAGCATTCATTAGTCGCCTATTTTTCTGCAACAGGTACTACAGCGCGAGTTGCCTCGACTTTAGCTCAAGCCATTGGAGCAGACATTTTTGTCATCGAGCCACAAATTCCCTACAGTATTCAAGACCTTAATTGGCATGATCAACAATCGCGAAGTTCTTTAGAAATGCATACACCAACTTCTCGTCCCGCCATTGCCAAAATTTGTGAGGATATGGATCAATATGATATCTTATTCGTAGGTTTTCCAATCTGGTGGTATGTTGCTCCGCACATTATTAACACATTTCTAGAAAGCTACGACATGCAAGGCAAAACGATTGTTCCCTTCGCTACGTCTGGCGGTAGTTCCATAGGTCAAGCCTATCAACATTTGCAGGCTAGTTGCCCCAATGCGCGTCTATTGCAAGGAGCAATTCTCAATACACATGCTAGCCAACAAGACTTAAAAAATTGGGTCAACAATTTGTCTCTCTAATTTTTCACCTAACTACTTAAAAAACAGAAAAAGCAAAGATTGGCCGTAAAAAAGTTGCCAGAATCATTGAGTCAACTTGTTTTGTTGGGTGTTATTGAAGACCCTCAGGTTTTCGTGGAAGGTTTTTGGACTGCCCCACGAGGAGTCTGAATAAGCTCGAGTGTACTACGTGTATACACTTTCTTCAAAAATCGGGAAAGGGCTTATAAAAATACCCAAAGAAACCGAGGTAGAACCTTCGGGCCCTTTCTATTTTGATTGAGGGAAAGCAACTTTTTTACAAGACACCGAAAATCAACTATTTACTTAAATTAAAAACGTAGCAATCAATCACAAAACCATTTCACGCACAAAAAATATCTATTCTCCGTCTCCAAACAAATAGAACAAAATAAACAAAAAAACAAATCTTTAAGAGATTTGGTGGAGCATAGCGGGTTCGAACCGCTGACCTCTTCAATGCCATTGAAGCGCTCTACCAACTGAGCTAATGCCCCTTTCCTTAGTCAACCGACCTCCGTGAAGGCGAGGGAATGCTAATAGGATTCACCTCAAATTACAAGTTTTTTTTGCTAGGAATCGCAATTTTCTTGAAGGCACTTCGACAAATACAACATATTACTCTTAATGTCAACGAATTGCAAAAAACAAATCAATTAAACTTTGGGACATAAACTTGGAGTGGACCAGGCCCCAAGGAGAATTTAACAGAACCATGGCCAGCAAAATCCCCATCTAACTGAATAGCAGGTTTTCCTCTTAATGGCAAAATTTCACACGAGGCGGCGCGTTTACAGACAAATTCTCCCCCGATACCCGGTTGGAACCCACGATGCCTCACAGCACACACGAGATCCCGAACAATGCTAACAGGGCTCCGCTGTTGAAATACAATAAAATCCAACATACCATCAGCATGATTAGCTTTGGGGAACATAGGCCACGACCCACCATAAAACATGCCATTACCAGCAATAACCGTATGTCCCTCTACGCAGTCACCATCGTCAAACACAGCTTTCAAATGCGCCCAAGGTTCACACAACGCCTTGAATGCGGATATCACATACGCCAAAGATCCCCATCGAACTTTGAAATCTCGCGTAGTGAGTTCCACGGCTCGACCATCCCAGCCAATGCCTGCCATTTGTAAGAATGGAATTCCATTGGCACAAAAGACATCTACAGCTTCAACTTGACCATCATAGTAAGTTTGGAGTGCCTTATCAAAATTCCCGGAGCCAATGCCAATTTCACGAGCAAAGACATTAACCGTACCTGAAGGCATAACCAACAAACGAGTTGGCGTCCCCGCTAGTACACTGGCAGCAGTATGCAGTGTTCCATCGCCTCCAGCCACCGCTACAACCAAAGTTCCACAAGCCACGCATTTCTTTAACAATTCTTGTAGGTGAGAATTCGAACTAGGTTCAACGACCTCAAAAATACCTTTTTTCGACTCTAACCAGCGACGAATTGGAGCCGAACGGGTCCCCCGTGCCATTGGATTCAGAAACAGCGGGATGCGATCCATTGTCATACCAAGGAACAAAACTCAATAAAAAGGCCGAACTTTTATTTAGAGTTCGGCCTTTTTATACTACATTAACTTTTTTCAAGAGCATATCCTGCAGTTATTAACTCGCCTTCCTTGAAATGAGGCGCCAGTAACTGCAACCCTACGGGCAAACAAGCACCTGCAATTTCGGCAACTCCACACGGAACTGAAATTCCAGGTAACCCCGCCAAATTAGCCGGAACTGTATAAATATCTTCTAGGTATGTCTGTAAATGGTCAATCTCGGACGCCCCAAGCAATGGGGCTGGAGTCGGAGCTGTCGGCCCAGCAATTAAATCAACCTTGGTAAACGCTTCGGTAAAATCCTGCGCCACTAATGAGCGCACACGCTGAGCTCGCGAATAATAAGCGTCGTAATACCCAGAACTTAAAACATAGGTTCCCAATATAATACGCCTTTTAACTTCTGGGCCAAATCCTTCCTCTCGCGACAATTCAAAAACCTCATTCAAATCTCGAGCCTGTGGAGAACGTTGGCCATAACGAACGCCGTCAAATCGAGACAAATTAGACGAAGCTTCAGCACAAGCTACAATGTAATAAACCGAAACAACAGCTTCTGCATGCGGCAAGGAAATTTCCACAAGCTCAGCACCGAGGGACTCTAATCGCTTCAAAGCAGATTGAACAGCCTGAGTCACTCCCGGATGATTACCTGACGTCATATATTCTTTAGGCACGCCAATTTTCTTACCTTTAATATCCCTGCCAACGTAAGCTTCAAAATGTTCCACAGGTTGATTCTGTGACGTAGAATCCTTGGAATCATAACCGCATATTGTTTCCAACAAAACGGCAGCATCACGTACATCTCGAGTAATAGTACCGATTTGATCTAAAGACGAAGCAAACGCCACCAATCCATAACGAGAAACGCGGCCATAAGTCGGTTTTAGCCCAACAACCCCACAATGAGAGGCCGGCTGACGAATAGACCCTCCTGTATCAGAGCCTAGCGCAGCAATTGCCGTACCCGCTGCAACTGATGCAGCCGATCCGCTAGACGATCCACCAGGCACATGCCCAAGAGCATGAGGATTCAAGGTTGGTCCAAATGCGGAATTTTCTCCGGTCGACCCCATAGCGAACTCATCCATATTTAATCTACCTAGAGGAATTCCCCCCGCTGCTTTCATCAACGAAATTGCCGTCGCATCATAAGGAGCTATGTATGGAGCCAATAGCCGCGACGCACAACGTGTTGGCTGTCCTAAAACACTAATATTATCTTTGATAGCAATAGGAATACCAGCAAGAGGTAAATTAGGGGATGTTTGGTGCGCCAACTGAATCGCCGCTTCCTTATCGTAAGACAAATACGCATGAATACGCTTATCTCCCTGAGCAATGGACTCTAACACCATGTTCACAAGTTCTACAGAAGAGACTTCGCCTCTCCGCAGGCAATCCCTCCACTCCACAAGAGTTTTTGAAGGTAATGTCATGATTGTAAAAATTAGGCAGAAAGTAAAACGAGGCAGGAAACTACAATTTAAGCAGATTCTACAACTTTAGGCACAAGAATTTGCGAAGCAGACTGGCGCGGCGCATTTGACAAAGCCACTTCAACCGCCAATCCTTGTTCCGGATTATCCTCTCGCATCACATCCCATGCAGGCAACGGGTGATACATTGGCTCGACCTTGTCAACATCGTACTTTTGTAATTGATTGACATAGTCAAGAACGTTAGCCAAATCGGCGGAAAACCGTTTGACTTCTTCATCGGTCAAGCGCAAGCTTGCCAAACTAGCAACATAAGCAACATCCATTTGCGGCTGATTCATGGCTGGGTTCTATCATACCAAAACCTCAACCGCATAGGTATGTGGAAAATGGTCATGCATACAGATTTCCTTTGCTAATCCGTTCAACTTTGCTCAAGCAAATGAATAAACCAGAACGTCGAAGCAGCAATAGAACCTATCAAAACCAACAAAAGCACAGTCCCTTCATAAAGATCGCGACGAACATTTCGAACTCCCCCCCGAGTATAGGCTCGCTGAATTCTTTCTTCTTGTTTAACCCGAACCACTCGGTCAAGAGGCGGCATCGTATTGCCTTCAGGACGCAACTGTCCTCCCCGACCTTCTTCCTCTCCTGACTGGAGAGCTGGCTCGCTCTGAGTCTTATCCAACATTTCTTTTAGTTCGCTGATTTTCTGAGCCATGTCTTCAGACATGCGATCTAAATCGCGAAGCCGAGGATTAACTTTTTTCTTCTTTGTAAACAACATCGCCAAAAATCACATAGAGGGTTGTGAACAACTATAAATCGAAAAAACTATCAAAAACAAAACAATCAAAGGCAGGTGAAAAGCGAATCCTTTTACAAGATGTAGCATGAACTCACGAGACGTAATCAACGGGCCTTGAGAAAATGTTCCCTCCTCTAACACATTCGTATGGCGCATCAACGAACAATGAGTAACAGCTTGTTCGCAATGGTCTACACAATGAGCTAATCCATCCATAGCCTTTTCCAAATACGGGACAAAATCATCATCCTCCATGTGCCATTCCTCCGGATTAATCTTGGATAAATAATCGAAATCTCTCTGGAAACAGTCTCGAATGTTTTCCAATTTATCCGCCTCTATACGCATATCGTTAATTTCTTTCGAAATCCTTTTGATTGAAGAAACAAGAAATTCCCGAACTTCTTGGCTTTCCCTAATCAACTGCTCTTTTTTCTCTTCCCGTTCAGCTATAGTATTTTTACGATCATCAATTTCTTTCTTTTTTTGTTCCAATTCTTCCAACCGCCGTTTGGTTTCCGCCATTTCTCTTGCATTATCGGACTCCCCTGATACATAGCTGTAATTATCGGTTGGATGTGTTGAATCTACCTTGTTCATTCTAGGTTGAGTATCCTGGTCCTTCATCATCGTATGGCAAAAAAGACAATACAAAAGCGGATTCTTACTTACCTTTTCCAACACACGAATTAAAGAGAAAAAATTCATCCACTCACTTCAAGAATACCTAACCCGCGTTTCCAGCCTTCCTTTTAAAACAAGATATTCTCTTACAAGTCCTTGATCTTTCCAAATATTAGAACCTCATGTTGCGACTGTAATCCAAGAGATTTATTCCAAATAAAATCAGATTTTTTGTGTCATATTAATTTTCCAACCTCTTCACCTAATAGGCTAAAAGCGTCGAACAGGCATGATCTGTCACAAGATAATACCAACAATATTGTCATCCAATATAATATCTACCTTATTAAAATAAGCGATACCACCTTGTCATGATTAAATACTGATAGACACAAGTCTTGAAAACTATAGTGTAGTCTTATATTTCACATGCGCATGGTTCCTTCCGTCACACAAGCTTTCATTTTAGGCGCCGGATTTGGAAGCCGCCTCAGGCCATTAACGCAGCTACGGCCAAAACCGTTAGTTCCCGTTTTCCAAGAACCGCTCATTGTTCATATCATGCGTCGATTACGGCAGGTAGGAATTCGGACTTTTTTCATCAATACACATCATCTACATGCCGTGTGGGAAGAAGTATTTCCGACTCATCAATGGGAAGATTGTACGATTCATTTTGTCTACGAACCCACCCTATTGGATACTGGGGGAGGTCTCAAAAATCTTTCAAAATTTTTAGACCCGGAGTTGCCTCTTCTTATTCACAATGGCGATATTTTATCTACAGTTTCCATTGATAAATTGATAGAAATATATCAGTCTTCTGGCCTACCTGTGATGCTGGGGTTACGCAACAACGGTTATCTCAAGAATACAGGGTTTGATGCACAACGAGGACTCGTCACCGATATGCGGTACCTCCTCGGCATTACCCCTGGAACTTACCAATTCACTGGTATTTACTGTATTCAACCATCAAAGCTTCTTCGCCATATTCCCAGCTCTCAGACCATCTCCATTATACCAGCTTTAATCGAATTAATTCAACGCCATCAAGTTGGTGGATATATCATGGACGAAGGATCTTGGACTTCCCTTGAGACGCCAGAAGCGTATCTGCGAATTCATTTGGCCCCGCAAGATTTTTTACCAAAATCGTCAATCTTGCGCATTTCTCCATTGGCTTACATAGGTAACAATGTTGCACTTGACGATACTTGCGTCATTGGCGCATACGCTTCTATTGGCAATAACTCGCGACTTGATTCATGTATCGTCTGGCCCAATGTCAAAATTCCAGAAGGCACGCATGCCCAATCTACGCTATTTTTACCTCAAAATCTCGTCTGTCATTTATGAAATCCATTCACCCCATCCTGACCTTGTTGGCAGTTTTCGTGACAACCACCCTGTGCGGATGGGCTGAATACCAATCGTTTTCACGTAGTCAGTTTTTTTTCTTTACGAAAGATTACATCAATGCCTACTTTTTCAAATCCTCTACACACCGTCTTTTCATCATGGATGAAGGCTCTTTGGACTCGCCACGTTATGGGTCTTTAGATCAAGCCATGAGGCAGTCGCCCTGTATTGCAGGCATCAATGGAGGATTTTTTTGTGCCGATTCTGTCGGGAGTCCTCTCGGCGCTCTTGTTACCAGAGGGGAAAAAATAACTTCGCCTTTATCTGGTGCTTTCACCGTCTCAGGTATTCTTTGGGATTCAGGGCGAGATATTTACCTGCAACGTTCCCAAACATTCCTGAATAACAAACCAGCTTCAGCCAGAGTCTTGGAAGCTATTCAAGGCGGTCCCTTCTTAGTGGAACACGGTCAACCAACCCATGGTCTCAACAATACCAAATCAGCAGTAAGATCCCTCATTGCGACAGACGGCAAAGGAAATTGGTGCATCGCCATCACTTCCTCTCTAACCCTGTATGAATTAGCCCACTGGTTGACAATTCCCGGGGCCCTAGGAAATTTTTCTGTACAAACTGCACTCAATTTAGACGGAGGCACATCAACAGCTTTCTGGTGCTACGAAGTCGGCATCTATATCCCGTCCAGCAAACAAGTACGGAATTACATTGGCATTGCTCCCAGGGATTCCTAATTTCTCCATCCTCCACTATTTTACTTCCCCTCTTGAGCTTCCAAAAATTTTTCGACCAATGCCGCACAAAAAGCAATACAACGTTCACAAGGGCGAGAAGCATAGTAGTCATCTGTTCTCACCGAAGGCCGAGCTCCTTCTTGTAAATTAGGATCCAAATGCAACAATTCGCGACAATAGATCGTTCCAAATTCCTGGCGAAAAGCTCCAGCTAAATTTCGCACCTGTGCAAAAATACGTTCTTTTTCCTCTGGAGCAGCCTTCGTGTTGCCTTTTAGCACACCACAAACCATTGAAGCGCCACATAACGCACCGCACATCTCACGCATTCTGCCAATTCCTGCCCCAAATGGAGATGAAATACGCAAAGCAAACTCAGGCGTAACTCCGCAAACATCTGCGTAGGCAGCGAAAACCGACTGAGAGCAGTTGTATCCCTGGTAAAAATAATTTAACGCAGCCTTAACATGCAACGAGATAGCAATTCCGGCTAATTTTTCGTGATTCATTTTAGTTTTTTCAATTTAAATCAATTTCCATCATCATCAGAATCCGAATCAGGCGAAGCCTTCTCAATTACTTTCGAATCTTTGCGAGTCAATATCAACATTCCAAAATACATAACAGCCAATACCAAGACACCAATGATTATCATATGGCTCTCAGCTTTAATAGCCGCAATCAAGGTCTCAGGGGTATCCATTACATTAGGATTTTTATCTTTCACCCATTGCCCACACCATGCTAAAACCGTACACCAAACAGCTGATCCCAATATAGTCACAGCCGAAAAAACCCAAAAATTCATCCGAATTAACCCCGCAGGTATTGATATCAAATGCCGAATTACAGGTAACAGCCGCGCAAAAAAAATCCCACCCACTTCGTAACGTTGCATAAAAATCTCTGCTTTCTCTACTTTTGCTGGAGGCATCAAAAAGAATTTGCCCCACTTCATAATCATCGGGCGACCCAGCCAACGCGCGACCCCATAGGTAATCGCTGATCCTAACCAAGAACCAACAGTCCCCGCAACAATAACTCCTCCTAGACTCATATTGTCATGCATTACTGCAGGTGGTACCACCAATTCACTCGGCACCGGGAAAATGGAACTCTCCATAGCCATTAACAAAATGACCCCCCAATACCCCCATGTCTCTACTAACTCCATCCAAAAAACAAGAAGATCATGGAACATATGCGCACCAAGTCTGCACAATATCCTCTCCATGAAAAGTCTTTTGTTGCTCACCGAAATACATTTCATTATCATCCCCCCAAGAAACATAGTCTCAAGCCGAAATTATCATGAAATTTTGTATTATTGCTGGAGAAATGAGCGGAGACAAGCACGGCGCTTTTCTCATCCAAGAATTAACCTCCCTGCATCCAGACCTCAGTTTTTTCGGTCTTGGAGGCGATCGCATGCACGAGCTCTATCCCGCCATCGAGAGTTGGGCAGACGAAGCGGCCGTTGTGGGTTTTGTCGAAGTACTCAAACGATTCAATTGGTTCAAAACATACCTCCTCAATATCCAGGATACAATTTGCCAGGAACGCCCCGAGGCCTTGATCCTGATTGATTACCCGGGCTTCAACTTACGCCTCGCCGCACGCATTCACAAACTCTGTCCCCAAACTAAAATTATTTATTTCATCTCCCCGCAAGTTTGGGCATGGCATAGAGGCCGTATCCCCAAAATGGCTAAAATTCTCGACCTTATGCTCTGCATCTTTCCATTTGAAAAACCCCTCTTTAATAATGCAGGGCTTCAAACCGAATTTGTCGGCCACCCTCTTGTAGATGACATTAAGAAAAAGCACAATCCGGGCATCCGTGAATCCGATCTTATTGGGTTCTTCCCTGGAAGCCGAACCCGAGAAATAGAGCGCCATTTTCCCGTCTTCATCAAGACAGCCATAATGCTGAAGAAAACACATCCCTCGTGGCGTTTCGAAACCGCCGCTTCTAACCAACGCTTAGCCGATTTGATGCGCACCATGGTCAACGACTATGGATTAACCCCCGAAGCTCTCGATATTCGAGTAGGCAATTATCACGATCTCATGGACAGAGCCTCTGTCGCAGCAGTTGCCTCAGGAACTGCTACTCTGGAAGCCGCCCTGCATGAACTACCCTACGTCCTTGTCTATAAAGTTTCGACTCTCACCTATTGGGTTGCAAGAGCACTCATCAACATCCAATTTCTGGGAATGGTCAACATTCTGGCCCGACGCCCCGTTGTTAGAGAACTCATTCAACACCAATTCACCCCAATCGCCACAGCATCAGAAATCGAGCGACTCATGGATCCCAATGTACGCCGTGAAGTTTTATTCAAGATGAAAGAAGCCGTCGCCCAGCTTGGCCAAGGTGGATCTGCTCATCAGGCAGCGGAGGCTATTATGAAATTATTACAACAATCCCACTAAACCACTTGAATTGGCATATCCACACAGCCAATCTCCTGCTGTTTCTCCATTTATCAGTTTAAAACGTTCGCTAACATCAAATATGACATGCTTGAGGTATTCATGAAGCCCATAAAACAAACTTGATGGGTATTCTCTAAAAAAGTCAGCCCCCTTGATCAAAAAAGCGGTTATTTTACCCAATTTTTTTCAGGATTCTCGAAGAAAATCCAGGCATCCACGGACGCATATGGAAGGACGATCTACTTCATCATAGACAGGTTGGAAGAAGTTCCTCGCGTACCTGAGTACTTTTGTCAATACCACGAACGCAGGACTAGTTTAGAAGAGCCGTCCTTTTAACCATACACATCTGAGATATATTTTATTTTGCGACAGGCCAAACAATACCCACAGGATCAAAAGGCGCGACCTGACCCTGTGTTGGAGCAGGCAACGCATAATTTGTTCGGAACAGAGGGAAAATAGGAGACCCATATTTAGGATCCTTCTGTTGAACAGGCGCCCCAATTTCCTCAATCATCAGCGCATCGCCAAATTGCCCGCCGTTATCAGCCAACAAAATCTTAATTTCATATACCTTGCCAGCCACTACAGAAAACTCAGGTCCTGCGGCATAACCACCCAAGTTATTGTTCCAGTGTTCAGTATTGGCATATTTGTACAATTTGACAGGCGGAACATTGATACGCCCCTGGCGAAGGCGACGTTGCAACACTTTGTTGGCTCCTTGTACATCCTGTAACGCATCATGCCACTCTTTACCAATCGCATTAGGCTGATTAATAGCGACTTGGGACCACCCGTAATCGAACACATTTTTACCATCAAAATTGACAACCATCACATCATCAGCCGCTCCCACAAAACGGAATTTACCCGTCTTGGGCGCCACGACTTTCCCGGTGTAAATAGCAACCCAAAAACTTCCTTTCACCTTGTCCTCACATTTATAAGCTCTCGCAGCCTCTTCTGACGGCGAGTTGGGAATATAAAACTGAGAAGCATACAACTTAGTTGGCGCTCTAAAATATTTAGCCAAAATACTCGGATTCCATGTCTTGATGAATTTGTTAAAAATATCAATATATCCAGCCTGTGTCATACCCGTTTCACTCCCACTGCGAGTCTGTTTCAAATCATAAAAAGTACCTTCCAACGTACTGCCACCCGCTTTATCAGTTCCAAATCCTCCACCTTCTGTCCCAAGATCGTCGCCAACTCCAGCACCAAAATCTACTCCTAAATCAAGGCTTTGTCCCAAATCAGAAACATCAGGCGTTTCAATATCGACCGAAGCAATGGCTACATCACTAGCCGCATTGGAAGTGATGACACTAGCATGGTTCTGGACAGAGGCAGAGGGACGAGTTGTGACACGCTCTGGAGTTACAGGGTTGTCGTTAGGCGGGCCATCGGTATCTGAGGTAACATAAGCGACGACCTCAGGAGTTTCTGGCGAAGCTACGACAATGACTACAGTATAGAGGAGAAGCCCCCCTAAAATAATGGACAAGAGGGCTGTTGCAGAAGCCGTGATCAAATTGCGTTTTTTTTGGGATTGAAGCTCCTTATCAGCTTCTTCGGTCATACTAATATGCAAACTCATAGATTTAAAACACGCGGGTTGTCAAGCAGCTCAATGGAATCAGGCAGACATTTATAACACCCTCTGCCCAAAACGCTCTTGCTGCATTCTTTCCTACAAGAAGGTACTCATCATTCTACCTCAGCTGCAAGAAAAATTATTGTTATTTTCCTGTTATTTTTCTTACTTTCACCTCATGTCAATGATGGCATCTAATCATTTTTTGCTGTAACCAATCATATAATTTTTGTTCAATCGGGACATATTTATCTTGCAGTTTCTGGAGCAAAAAAGTCCGATGATAAGCATACCATTCAATCAAGCATAGAATGGGCATGGCAAAACTACTCAACAAAGCAATCACCATACTCACACCGAAGGAAACAACCACATTGACAATATCCGGCAATGCAAAGCTTCCAACACCCCACACAAGCCCATTGACAAGGACAGGTGATATCCACAGCACGTACCGGCAGGTTCTCAATACTCCAAAAATAAAATAATGCCATCCCCTCGGGATATATTTGGCATAAGGTTTAACCAAACTCCATTTATATACCACCGAGGCAACTAACGTTCCAATCATTGGGACAAAAGAAATGACCAACACACACGGCCAAACCCATCGAAGCCTCTTAGAAATATATTGATCATACTCAAGTACAAATTCATCATTCTCCCAAATCAACACATTACAAGAAGGGCACAATGGTTCCTGCCGAGCATTTTTCAATATTTCACCACAGTTGACACACCTTGCATGGCTGCGCATCGAATTGACGTGATTCTTTCTGTTATTTGCATGTAAAAATGGGAGTAACGTCGTATAGCCAAAACAGTTCAAACTTTTAGGATGCGGATTAGAATTGCCACACGATGGACATCGCAAAGCACACTGATACATCATTGCCTCACAATAAGGGCACTCTTTTTTACGTTTAGGCTCTATCCATACAAAAAATTGCCTGCACACCCAGACGCCTCCAAGAACAAAACATATCAAAACCGCGGCAATCCATGGATAGTTGCATGAAAATGCTAAAAGATACTCCCACCACACTTCAGGAGTTTCCATGTGCTTATTCAAAAAGTCCTCTGTAAACTTGACCAATCCTTCCCAATATTCAATCCATGAGCTATTCCACACCTTCCCAGCCGAGAAATTTGGCAAAAAAGTTACGATACCATCTATCGGGATCGGGCCCTCGGCAGGCTCCATCCCCATTATCATTAAACTCAAATTCATTACAAATCACTCAACAAATTTTAGGAGATATATATTTCATTAAAATTATTTTCATGTATTGAATTATGTACAAAATTTCTTATTTTACGATCATCTAATCCCGGCCTCACGTCTAAATGGCAGCATTAATTTATTTTTGAGCCGATTAAAAAATTCCCTTTCAATTGGAATATATTTATGTCCTAATTTTAGAGAGAGAAAGATTCTATGATATGCATACCACTCAATCAAACATAAAACAGGAATGGCTAAGCTCCCCATTACATAAACCAATATCATCATACCGAGTGCAAAACCCCGATTCAAATTTTCAGATAACAGTCCTGAAAAATCAACACTAAACCATTTTACACATGATAAGATAAAACCCAAAACTATTGATTGAGACCATAGAAAATGTCGGCAAATTCTGCATCCCCAAAAGATCAAACGATGATATTGTTTGGGGATATATTGAGAATAAGGTTTTATCAAACTATATTTATACAATACGGCAGCAATAAGTTGTCCAATAACAGGGACAAAATACACAAAAATTAATACAGAAAACAAATTTTCCATAATTTCTCCATAAAATAATGGTCAT
Organism: uncultured Akkermansia sp.; assembly: GCA_949296365.1. Taxonomy (GTDB): domain Bacteria; phylum Verrucomicrobiota; class Verrucomicrobiia; order Verrucomicrobiales; family Akkermansiaceae; genus Akkermansia. The sequence goes on from CASFPZ010000018.1 coordinate 13,386, forward strand.
AACACCATATCGTTTCATCGCTATCCCAAATTATTGTTTTACATTTTGGGCAGACTTCATCCTTATTTTCCAACCATTCGCCACAATTAGGACATCTCAGAGCAGAACGCAATAGATTTTCTTGAGCGACTTTATTCTGACTAAACAATAAAGGGATATATGATGTATAGCCCAAGTGGTTTACTCGGCTCACATGTTGATGTTTTGCCCCGCATGAAGGACAAAATGTAGCACACTGATACATGAGAGTTCCACATTTTTCACATTCTATCCTATTAAGCTCTTCCATTTTACTCCATGCTTTTTTCTTGTGCCGTACAACGTAAAAAACGATGACAGCCAAGATAGTAGCAGTAATTGGGTCTAGCACTATCCATTTAAGGATCATCTCCCACCATTCTTGAGGAGATTCTATGTGTTGATGCAGAAAGTCCGTTGTCCACTGGACCAGCTTCCACCAACATTCCTTCACAAATAAAAGAATTGGAGATAAATCAAAACTAATATTCATGGGAATGTTTTAATAATCTTTATTTTTGTGTTTCAGGGAAGCCAACGCTTTGCACAAAGGTTACAAATTGATTTTTGGGCAGCTGGAGTTTTTTCCCCAATGAATTTCGATCGACAAGACCTCTAAACACAGTCGACATACCATGAGCCGCGCAAAAGAGGTAAATATTTTGGCCAATAAAACCGGAATCGACCGAAGGATAATCAATCTGGTTACTCGTAGAGGAAGACCAGTTTACCTTGCTTTTATCTGCGACAAAAATGATGTTTACAGGAGCTTTTCCCGCCAGAGGCTGGGTACCAGTCAATGCACGGATATCTTCTGCGAGCACCTTGCGAAGAGAATGTTGTGAAGCCTCGTAGACAAAAACGCCTTCCTGTAAAGAAACATACAACGTAATTTCCTGAATGTTTCGCGCAGAAGGAGCTGTTCTACGGCCATCGGGACGGTTAACCCCAAAAGCAGCCCAAAGAAGATTAGAAAGTTCCTGTCGCGACAATTGTTTATCAGCGAACTTGCGGCCTGAAGCTCGCTTAGCCAAAGCCTCCATCAAAGGCATCCCGCCGGAAATTACTGGTTTTGGCAGGGCTTCAAGTTCAGCTCCCTCGATCATAACGATATTTGTCAAAAAGACTCCGACTAGCCATAAAGGAGATATTCTCATTACGCGTATATATAAAATACGACCTAAGCTCCTTCAAGCAAATTATTCTAAATTTAGCAAGACGTAGGTTGGTTTCAAAGAGGATCGTCCGTCCAGACAACCTCGAGTAAGACAGAGGAACACCAACAAAGCCCCTTTCGCAATTATTTAACCACCGGCCAAACAAGGCCGAGAGGATCAAAGGGAGCGACAGTACCTCTGATCTTTGTAGGATCTGGCAACGCATAATTGGTACGAAAAAGAGGAAAGATCGGTGATCCATACTTAGGATCTTTTTGATAGATAGTTCCACCGATTTCTTCAATCAACAATGCTTCACCGAATACTCCACCATTATCAGCCAATAATATTTTAATTTCGTATACTTTACCTGCTACTACTGAAAATTCTTTTCCTGCGATATTACCTCCGAGGTACTGGTTCCAAGACTCTGTGGTTGCGTATTTGTACATAGTGACAGGAGGCACATTAATTCCCCCTTGTCGAAGACGCCTTTGTAGGTTTTTGTCAGCGCCAGGGGCATCCAACAAAGCCTCTTGCCAAACTTTGCCTACAGTCATGGGTTGGTTAATCGAAACCTGAGACCATCCGAAATCAAAAACATTTTCTCCATTGAAATTCACTACCATGATATCATCTGCCGATCCAACAAATCGGAAACGTCCGGTTTTAGGAGCAACCACTTTACCCGAATAGACTGCCACCCAATAACTACCTTGAACCTTATCCGCACACTTGTAAGCACGCGCTGCTTCTTCTGAAGGAGTTGCGGGAAAATAAAAATGCGATGCAAAAAGTTTGACTGGAGATTTAAAATATTTGGATAAAATTTGATGATCCCAATTTCTAATGAACTTGTTAAACACCTCGATATATTGAGCCTGGGAAGCAATCCCAGTACTGGCGCCATTACGCGTTTGTTTGAGATCATAAAAAACTCCTGTTAACGTGCTAGCACCCGCCTGTTCGGAACCGAATCCTGCTCCGTTAGAACCGAGATCTTTTCCGACACCAGTACCAAAATCTACTCTAATCTCTAAACTTTGCCCAAGATCAGAAACATTAGTAGGCATTTCAATATCCTCCGAGGCAATTGCAACCTCGCTCACAGCATCGGCACTCAGAACGCTTGCATGAGAAGGAATCGGAGCAACAGAAGGCGGGGACATCATCCGTTCTTGCGTCACAGGATGATCCTGAGGAGGGGCCTCCACATCAGATGTAACATAGGCAACAAGCTCAGGTTCCTCAGGAGTACTTACCACAATACCTATTGTATACAAAAGTAATCCTCCGATACTTATGCACAAACACGCAGTTAAAGACGCAGCCAATAAATTGCGTTTTTTCTGTAAGCAAAACGCTTTATCAGCAGCCTGAGTCATACGAATATGCAACATTTTATATTATTTCAAACATTGATTATCTGAGAACCATGAGGCTACAGCCCTATACTAAATTTTACTATACCCGGTTTGGGCATTACGTCAAAGTCTTTCTCTGTTATACCATCTCAATAACTCAAAAAATTGACAAGATAAAGTAAATCAATCTTGTTAACAACAGACCTGTATTTTCAATTTATTGAACTAGTCAATTCTATGTTTTTTCCCATGGACACCATCATATTTCCTTTTTATTTCTATTCTTCTATCAGTCTTAAAATCAGAACAATTCACTTGCTAGTATGGGGATGGTATGCCATTAAAAAGTCTCTATGGTGAATATAGGATTCAGACTCGAACGCCCAGAAGACTACCGACAAACAGAAGAACTCACACGTGAAGCATTTTGGAACCGATATGTTCCCGGATGTGATGAACATTACTTGTTACACATTATGAGAGATTCCCCACAATTTGTTAAGAATCTCGATTTTATTGCTACTATAGACAATAAAATTGTGGGAGTAGCAGTATGCCTCAGATCATTCATTATAACTGATAGCGGACAGAAATACGACGATGTGTTGAGTATGGGCCCATTGGCCGTCTTACCTTCCTGCCAACGCTTGGGTATCGGCAAAGCACTAACCCTGCATACCCGTTGCATAGCCGCGCAATTAGGTTATCGAGCCATCCTCCTATCTGGAGAGCCCCGTTACTACCAAAAACTAGGATTTACTCCCGCAGAACAATTCAACATCCGAACCTCAGAAAATAAATATTCTGCCGCACTTCACGCATATCCACTATACCCCAACGCATTAATTCATGCAGCAGGAAAATATTACGAACCCCTCATCTATACTCTCGAGGCCGAACAAGCCCAAGCATTTGACAAGACATTTCCACCTAAAGAACGCATAACAGGCACGCTTACACAAAAACGTTTTAAAGAAGTTGTCGCCATGCAACGAGATTATATCCCTACTCGCAATTGATCTGCTCTTCTTACTATCTATCTCGCAATCCTTTTTTATCCGCAACCTCTACAGAATTGAATATCTCGACTCACATCTTCAAAAAAAGGAGCGAGGCCTACAGACCCCGCTCCCTAGTTATGAAACAAGAACAATCGAAGGCGAAGATGTTCCTTATTCGGATGGGCTGTCGTTTTTGTGAGCAGCCAGGTACTCACGAGCACCAACTTCATCCGGATCCTCTTTTAGTTCGTTCAATGCAAACTTAATGCGGAAGAGTTTCATAATGAATACATAAGAACATGGGATCAAGAAAATACCAACGACTGTTGCCGTAGCCATACCAATCACAACCACAGTACCGATCGCATTACGGGCTAAAGCGCCGGAACCAGATGAAGTCATCAGCGGAATACAACCAAGAATAAACGCAAACGACGTCATCAAGATAGGTCTAAGACGAAGTCGAGCAGCAGACAGAGTAGCCTCCATCAATTCTTTGCCGCGCCCCATTTCCAAATTAGCGAACTCAACGATAAGAATTGCATTCTTAGCAGCGAGTCCCACCAGCATGATCAGACCAATCTGAGCATAAAGAGTCAATTCCATCCCCTGAATATAAAGGCCCAAATATGCCCCCAATACAGCGATGGGTACAGTCAGGAACACAGATAGCGGAAGCATCCATTTTTCATACAGTGCAACTAAGATCAAGAATGCAAAGATTGCTGACATGGCAAAAATTTCCACTAGGCCGATACTATTCATAACTTTATGTTCTTGGAAACTCATATCCTGGTAATCGAGACCAATTTTGGCAGGATCCATTGTTTCTTTGAATACTTGCTCCAAAGCCACCATAACCTGCTGTGTCGAATACCCAGGATTAGCTGAAACGTTAAGTTTAGCTGAATTATAGATGTTATGGTGCATCACGAATTCAGTATCCGAAATGTCTTCAATGTCAACAATAGCTGAGAACGGGACCTTTTCACCATCAGCATTCACCACATAGAATCCTTCCATTTTGTCAAGACTCGTACGGTCTTTACCTTGAGCTTGTAGGTAAACTTGCCACTGTTGTCCAAATGCATTAAAATAATTGACAAAGCTAGAACCATTATAGGTTGCCAAAATGTCATTTGCTTCTGCAATGTCAACTTTGTAATAACGACATTTTTCGCGATCCAGTTTAATGAACTTTTGAGGCATATCCGCCATCATCATGTCCATACACATGGCAACTTCAGGACGCTTACGCGCAGCTTCTTCAAATTTTTTAACCTGTTCATAAAGGTAGGAAACACCCTGACCTTCCAGATCCTGGAGAACCATGGTCACACCATTAGCAGTACCTACGCCAGGAATAGCCGGCGGCTGTAATACCATTGCCTGGCCATCCAATCCAGCAGCTGCAATCCTCTTTTGGAACATCATCGCCAGTTCGGCAGAACTTTGCGGTCTTTCACTCCAGTCCTTCAATTCAATAAACGCAATACATGCGCCTGGGGTTTGCACACTGTTGAGGATGTTAATCCCCACAACAGTCACCATGTTCTTGACGCTGGGGTCCTTCAATGCAGCCTCCATCTTCTTACTCTGATCAAAAGCGACCTGAAGCGAGGTATTTGGTTTGAGAATCAACGCAGAAATCAAGAATCCCTGGTCTTCATCCGGCAGGAAACCACCGGGGACACGGTCCGACATCGGTTTGACAGCAACCCAGAATAATAACAATAACGGCATCGAAATCACTAATTTACGGGCGAGAGCACCGCAAACTTTGGTATATCCATTGGCCGTTTTGCCATATACCTTATTAAACAAATTGAAAAAGGGTTGGAAGAGGCTCCTCTTCATTGCCGATTTAGGTTTCAACAACAATGCACACAAGGCCGGCGACAAAGTCAAAGCGTTAAATGCCGAAATCAACATAGACACCGCAATCGTAATAGCAAATTGCTTGAATAAGGTACCAGTAATGCCTTCCAACAACAAAGACGGCAAAAACACAGCAGCCAACACCAACGCAATAGCAATCACAGGACCAGATACTTCTTGCATTGCAGCAAAAGATGCCATGCGGGGGTTCAAACCTTTATCAATATGCTCCTGCACGGCCTCGACCACCACAATAGCATCGTCCACCACCAAACCAATCGCCAACACAATCCCCAACAGAGAAATCGTGTTCAAGGTAAATCCCAACAACGGGAAAATACAGAATGTCGATATCAACGACACTGGCACCGCAATTAGAGGAATCAACGTAGCACGCCAATTCTGCAAGAATACGAACACCACGAATGCCACCAGAATGACAGCTTCAATCAACGTGTGCTCAATTTCCTCAATGGAATAACGAACAGCAGTCGTCGTATCCAACGAAACAGAACCATAAATACCTTCCGGCATCAAAGGAGCCTTGGCATCGAGTAATTTTCGGACACGGTCTACTGTTTCAATAGCATTTGATCCCGCAGCTTGGAAAATAGCGATCGAGGCAGCAGTACGGCCATTCAATCGCCCCGTTGCCGAATAATCTTCAGCCCCTAATTCGATTGTTGCAATATCGCGAAGGTAGATGATTTCAGTATCCGACTGACGGATGATAATATCCTCAAACTGTTTGGGATCAGACAAACGCCCTTGGGCTCTCACGGCAATTGTTTGTTCCTGCCCATCTGGCACAGGATCAGCCCCAATTTTACCCCCTGGGTTCGTCGTATTCTGCGCTGCTATAGCGCTGTTGACTTCGGCTACGGAAATGCCGTAGTGAGTCATGATCGAAGTATCTAACCAAATACGGATAGCATAGCGTCCCGCACCGTAAACCTGAACTTCGCCCACACCTTCCACACGTTTCAATTCGTCGAGCAATTTCACTTGTGCAAAGTTAGCCAAGTCGACCGAATTGTAACTACCATCGGGAGATGACAACGAGTACATCATCAGAGGCAAACCAGGTTGTTGGCGGATCGTCACCCCCATGCTTTGCACTTCAGAAGGCAATTGGGATGAAGACTGACCATAACGCATGTTTGTCAACATCTGGTCGAGATCAGGGTCGGAACTCGGTTCAAAAATAACCTGCAAACTGTAAACCCCGTTATTCGAAGAAATAGACGTCATGTAGTCCATCCCCTGAATACCGGAAATCTGGCGTTCCAATGGAGTTCCAACAGAGTCAGCCACAGACTGAGCATCTGCCCCCGGGAATGTTGCGCGTAGAGAGATCGTACGCGGGGTAATTTCCGGATACTGCGAAATGGGCAGATTCATCATACAAACCAGCCCAAGCAAAGTTGTCACAACGGCAATAACCGTTGCGATGACCGGATGTTTAATGAAAAATGCACTCATGACTGTTTAGCGGTTATTGACGGAGTCGTTGACACAGGTTTGCTGTAAACGAATGGGGAAGGAATGACAGTAGCAAAGCCAGTAGTCGCACCTTTTGCTTTCATAAGTTCATTCATCTTCGAATACTGAGCAGCCATCGTGCCGCCCTCAACAATCACCGGAGCTTCGGCAGGATTGTCATACCCTATTTCCTTCAGGCTTTCTTCAATTGGCTTCACCGTACCGGTAACAATTTGCATATCCAAAGGAGCCATCCCCCCTTTGCCGTCAGGCATATCCATGACGATCGTATCTCCGAGCTGCACGTCTATGCGCCTTGGCGTATTGTTTTTGTCAACAACCAATATAGTACGGTGATTCATCGACGACAAAACAGAACGCACTGGAACCAAAATGGCATTGCTGACGTTATCTGTTGTGCCACGTACACGTACCGCCATCCCAGAACGGAGTTTCAGACCCGGGTTGGGGATGTAACCGATGAAGTTGACACTACCAGTCGAACGACTCACTTCACTATCAACGGATTGTATCGTTCCTCGTTCTTCAAAAACCGTACCATCTTCAAGGATTAATTCAAACTTACCTAACCCCCCCATTTGCCCCGTTTTCACATCTACGTTTCCGTCAATCAATCTTCCTAAAATTTGCTTGGATGGCACCGAAAAATCGACACGAATTGGATCAATTGAGGACATTTCAGTCAGCACTCCCCCATTTGCAGTAATCAAGTCGCCAATACTAGCAGTCGACTTGGAAGCTAATCCTTTGAAGGGAGCTCGGATCTTCGTTCGGTCCAGATCAATTTGCGCATTTTTGAGAGCAGCTTCAGCCTGTTTGATTGAAGCTTCAGCCTGTTCATACGTGGCCTGAGCTTCTTTCAACGTTTGTTGTGCATCAGTATAAGTCTTCTCTGACACCGCTCCTGTTTTGATTAAGGCGGCATAGCGCTTTACATCTTGTTCTGAACGTTCCCGTGCAGCCAATGCCTGCATTTTGGTAGCCTTGGCAGCAGCCAAATTTCCTTCAGCCTGTTCAACAGCCGCCTCATATGTCACAGGATCTATCTCAAACAAAACCTCGCCCTTCTCACACATAGATCCATCGCGGTACACTTGGCGAATGAGCCGCCCAGTCACCTGAGGGCGAATCTCAGCCTGTTCGACCCCTCGTAACGTTCCAAACCAGGTACTTTTCAATTCGACGTCCTGCCGCACAACTTTAACGACAGAAACGCGAAGAGGAGGCATCGCTTGCTGCTGAGCAGCGGCATCGCCTTTCCCCTCGTTACACGCAGTTAACGTGCCGAATGCCAGCCCACACAAGGCTATCATCAGTATTTGTTCTGCTTTCATGCTCTTTCTTCTTTCTCTTATCTCTTTCTAATAACTAAATTCTAACTGTTTTCTCGCTGTGCACCATTATTGGTAATTCCTTTAATATCACCTGTGCTTCGCATTTGTATAAACACGTTGAAGGAATTCTTTCAATAACACCTGATCTGCTTTAGAAAACCCCTCTGTCAATATTTCTTCAATTTCATCAATACACTTTCCCACCTCTTGAAGAATACTTCGACTGCGATCCGTCAAATATACATTTTTCACTCGTTTATCCTCATGATCAAATGCAGTTCTAACTAGGTCTTTTTCCTTTAATCGCCTAATAATTCCACGTACCGTCGTGTGGGAAACTCCGATATACTGTTCAACCTCTTTTTGAGAAACAGCTTCATCCACCCGGGTACTCAAATAAAATAGGACACGCCCCTGAGCCGCCGTCAAACGTACTAAATCTACATCCAATGACAACTCTCGTGTCACGAGAGCCTCAATGCGATCTGTGATCATTTTCAACAAAAAAGAAATCTTACCGGGCTCATCCATAAATATGGCGCATGCTTCACAAATGCGAGAAATGGCTTTACCCGATTTTATTATCAAGTCAAGCCGATTCAGAAAATTCCCAATGTCATTTTTTTGTCACTTGACGTCTTAAGGTTGGTCTATAGTCTACACAGCAGTCATGACGCTGACCTCAATTTTATATGGTAAGGTATTGGCAGGGCAACGCTGCAGCAAAGATGAACTTCTGCAACTAGTCGCAGAACCTCTGGAACCTTTATGCGACGCAGCCAACCAACTCCGAATTCACTTTTGCGGGAACCGTTTCGATTTATGTACGATTATCAATGCTCGCAACGGTCGTTGTTCCGAAAATTGCAAGTATTGTGCCCAATCGTCTTGGTACCATACAAACATCGGCAATTACCCTCTTTTGTCCGCCGATCAATTAATGGAAGGCGCCCGTCGTTGCGAGGAGGCAGGAATCCTTCGCTATTCCATTGTTACATCAGGCAAACGTCTCTCCCCTACCGATCTGGATGAACTCTGCCCTATTTACCAAGCCATCACGACTCAGCGTCGAGTGAGTTTATGCGTTTCTCATGGACTACTCTCATTAAACGACTGCCGAAGGCTTCGAGAAGCTGGAGTCACTCGATTTCACAATAACCTAGAAACCTCTCGACGCAACTTCCCTAACGTCTGTACCACCCATACTTATGACCAGAAAATTCAGACTATTCGTTGGGCTATGGAAGCGGGATTAGAGGTATGTTGCGGAGGAATCATGGGCCTCGGTGAAACAATGGAAGACCGCATTGATATGTTCTCAGACATCGCAGCTTTAGGCATCAAATCTTCACCTATTAACTTCCTCACTCCTATCCCAGGGACCCCCTACGAACACCTTACTCCAATGTCCCTAGAAGAAAAACTCCGCATCATCGCTATCGTACGTTTTATCATTCCTGATGGTATGGTTCGCATTGCAGCTGGACGCAACACCATGCCAGACCATGGCAGACGAGCGTTCTTGTCTGGTGCTAACGCAGCAATCTCGGGCGACATGCTAACCACTACCGGAGTCTCCACACAAGAAGACATTGCCATGCTGAAAGAATTAGGATACGAAGTCCGAATGTAGTTTCTACCTTGTTTTCCTTTGTTCCTTTCTCCTCGACAAAAAGAATCACCAATTCTAGTTCCCTATCTATGATAGAAGCAAGTAAAATTGGGTATGCCGACATGTTGTCTGGTTTTAACTCTGACGGATCTTTCAGAAAGTGATCTAAAAACCTCAGAATCGGCCATTCATATGCAGATTCATAAGGGATTGATGATTCGACTAATCCACTCAAAGAATCTGACTCAAGCTAGATTTATGATGAGAAATGGTCGTCTATGCCAGTTAGGCAAAAATAGCTAGAAACTCTACAGCAGCTTTTTTACGCCCTAGTATTTCCTTACCCTCAACTATACCTAGTTGTCTAATTCTTTAGAAGGTACATTATCTATCCAATTAGAGTGCTTCCATGACACAGAACTAGGTGTATATTGGAGGAAAATGAAATTGGCATGGAAATTTGGTTGACAATAGGTGCGTGGGAAGCTAGTAATTTTCTCCCCGATTGGAAGACACGGCTGTACGCAGCCGAAACCGAGAATGAATTAGTAAATCATGAAGACCTTTTCCGCCAAAAAAGAAGATATCGAGCGCAAATGGTATGTAATCGACGCCGCTGGTAAAGTCCTTGGTCGCGTCGCAGTAGAAGCAGCCAACATCCTGCGTGGGAAGAATAAGACCATTTTTACACCACATACAGATTGCGGCGACCACCTCATCGTAATCAACGCTGAAAAAGTTGTCTTGACTGGCAACAAAGAAACTAACAAAATCTACACTCGTTTCTCGGGATATGTAGGCGGACAGAAAGTGGAAACACCAAAAAAGATTCGCGCCCGCAGGCCTCAACTTTTGCTTGAGCATGCCATCATCGGTATGATTCCGCACACCAGACTGGGGCGTGCTCAGGCCTCTAGAATGAAGGTTTATGTCGGCGATAAACACCCTCACGATGCTCAGCAGCCTATTGCGATCAACATTGATTAATTATCGTCTCTAACATCATTTCAACCATGAGTCAAACCAATTCCTACAACGCTACGGGACGCCGCAAAACTGCCATTGCTCATGCATGGTTAACCGAAGGGTCCGGCAGAATTATCATCAATGGTCGCGTCTTTGAAGATTATCTTCAAACAGTGCCGTTGCAAAATTCAACTTTACAGCCTTTCCAAGTAACCAACACGATGAACAAATACGACGTTCGTGTTGTAACGCATGGCGGTGGCATTCATGGTCAAGTCGGAGCGATCCGTTTGGCTATTGCCCGTTCTCTTGTTCAGATTGACGAGACATTCCGTTCCCAACTGCGTGAATATGGTCTGTTGACCCGTGACTCCCGAATGAAAGAACGTAAAAAATCCGGTCGTCCAGGAGCTCGTAAACGTTTCCAATTCTCCAAACGTTAATTGTTTTTCGGAAAAGCAGTTTATTCATAAGAGAGCTGTCCCTGCTTATGCGGGGGCAGCTTTTTCGTTTTAATTCTCTCATGGATCTAAGGCCAGTAACTATACTTAGCTTTCTGTGTTTTCCTCACTTGGCAATCCCCAGGGATTCTTGGAAGGCAGAAAATATTAAGTTTTCGCGAAGCAAGATGAATCCTAGGTTTAGTTGTACATCAAATGAGCCCCAAGAAATCAACAATCTCCATTTCTTGGCAACTACTCTAGTTTACACATCGACAAAACTTTAATAACAGTTCATGATGTTTTCAAGTAACAGGAACCGATTCGCTACGAATCCCTGCATTCTATACAAATGCTTTATATGCGTAGCACCACGCGCAAAAAGAAGTAAATTCCACCCTCATCGGTGGTACGGAGTACCTGCCAAAATAGTGCGAACGCGATACAATTGTTCAAGCAACACAACTAATGCCAATTCGTGCTGCAACGTTATCTTCCCCAACGCCCATATGTGCTGGCAAGAATGACGTAATGCTTGCGTATGCCCGTCAGCCGCACCAATTAAGAACGCAACTTTCTTCACCGATTGTAGTTCCCATTTCTTAAATGAGTCAGCCAATTGAGACGTCGTCCACAAAGCGCCCCGTTCGTCCATCGCAATACGCATACATCCTTCGCTAGCCACTAATAATCTATTTGAGACTTCCTCAGGCGACCCTTCTTTGACGATTTTCAATTCAGTGTTGCCGAATGGGCGAAGACGATCAAGATACAACTCCATGCCCATTCGTGCATAAGTCAAATGCGGTTTACCAGCACTAACAACAATAATGTTCATCAGATATAAAAGGTTCAATGCTGATGCAGCCACTCAACCAATGAAACAGCCCATTTTTTAGAAATTCCTTTGACAGAAGCAATAGCCTCTGGGCTAGCTCTTTTGATTTTAGCGATCGAACCAAACCTCGTCAACAGCATTTCTTTACGACGCGAAGTCATACCTGGGCAATCGTCCAAAATACTTTCTCTCATGCGCTTGCGCAACAACAATTCATTATATTTATTTGCGAAACGATGCGATTCATCGCGGATACGCTGCATGAGTTTCAACGCACCCCGATCATGGGGAATCACCAGAGGGTCACTTTGATCGGGAAAGAAAATCTCTTCTCGTTGTTTGGCCAGCCCTACAATCGGCATATCTTGTAGCCCTAGTTTCTTTAGCTCGTTCACAGCGTTAGACAACTGCCCCTTACCACCATCCACAACTACCAAATCAGGGACCTTGATCGGCGCCTTTCCCATGCGACTCAATTCTTTAAGCCAGGCATACCGTGAAATACCCTCCGGGCAATCATGCAATGCCTGACTCTCCCCCAAGATGCGTGAATACCTTCTACGAATAACCTCCGCCATCGAGGCAAAGTCATTTTGCCCCTCAACCCCCTTAATACGATAACGCCGATAGGCCTGATTATCAGGCTTGCCATGAGTAAATCTCACCATAGAAGCCACAATGTGATTTGACGAAACATTAGAAATATCAAAGCATTCCATTATTTCTGGGGGCGAATCTAACCCCAAAAAACGGCCCAATTCCTCCATGTCCTCCTGCGGTCGAACCGTTCCTGGCAAATCAGGCGAACCCTTTGCAAATCGTCGTGCAGGTTCCAAGATCCGGGAAATGTTTTCACGAATATCGCGTAACTTGGCAGCCTCCTCAAAACGCAATTCATCCGACGCCTTCATCATTTCTGCTTCAATCTCGTCAAGTACCGCCCGCCGACCATTTCCCTCCAACAAGCAGATCGCCTCCTGAAATCTTCTGTTGTACTCTTCTTCAGAAATCCGCCCCATGCATGGCGCCGAACAATTGCGAATGATGTCTGCGTGACAATGTAAAAAATTGTGTTCGTTAGGAAAAGAGGTTTTACATACGCGCAAACCATACCGCCGATTCAACCACTCTAATGTTGCCGTCAACGCATACGAATGGGCAAACGGTCCGAAATATCTCGCCCCATCCTCCTTCCGAAGCCGCGTCAGCTGAAAACGAGGGAAAGCCTCTCCAGCTGGCACCCGAATGAGCGGGTACCGCTTGTCATCTTTCATCTGAATATTGTAACGCGGTCGACAATCCTTGATCAACTTACTTTCCAAGAGCAATGCCTCTTGCTCATTGCGCGTTTCATAGTAATCAAATGAAGCAATTGCATGAATCAGCGCACGTGTTTTGTGATTCGCTAACGTCGCTGACGACGGAGAAAAATAATTCGCCAACCGTCTTTTGAGGTCGCGAGCCTTTCCCACGTAAATGACTCCCCCCAACGCATCCTTCATAATATATACGCCTGGCTTATGGGGAGTTGTCTTCCAAAGTTCTTTGGGCGAGTTATTCATTGACTGTTTCTTGGACAATGTGGCACAGGATAACAAAAAAAGGAATACTTCATCTGTGTTGTCACGAAAATTTTGGCCTGAACCTTGCCAGTGGCCATGAAAAAAGTATAATTAGCCTACTATCGCCATGAATTTTGTCTTGTTAGCTCAAACCGGAACCTCGCTTACCGATTTCGTCGCCGGTGACAAATCCTATTCTATTATTGAACTTTTCAATATGGGTGGATTTATCATGTGGCCAATCCTTGTCCTCTCCATCATCGCCGTTCTCGTTTTTGTACTTTCTTTAGTGACAACGAGTTCGCGTGCAGTAATGCCGCTCGGACTTGTCGAAAAAACTGAATCACTCATCCGCAAACGAGACATCAAAAGCCTCGTTAGTACTTGTACCAACGAAGATTCCTGTTTTTCTAGGATCATGTTGGCGACAGCGGATTTCATTGAACGTAATCGCGATGCAGGCATCGACGAGATCCGCGAAGTAGCTTCAGCAGAAGGGGCCCGCCAAGCCAGTATGCTCACTCGAGAAATTTCCTGGCTCTCTGATATCGGCGCTATCGCCCCTATGCTCGGGCTCCTCGGTACCGTCGTTGGCATGATGAGAACTTTCTTCGAAATATCTAACGGCAACTTCGAAGGGGTTAAACAAATGGAAATGGCCGGCGGCGTTGCAGAAGCACTTATTACCACTGCTGGTGGCCTCATGCTCGGTATTCCAGCTCTGCTTTCTTATGTTTACTTTCGTAGCCGAGTCAACAAACGCATCGGAGATCTCGAGGCGGCAGTTACTCACAATCTCACCGCTATTTCAATCCAAATTCAGCGACGCAGGTATTACCACGACAATGGCAAAGGCATCACCGAAGAAAATCTTCCCGCAGCTGATATGAACGACCCTGTCTCGGTACGGGATGTCCGAGGCATGCCCAGGAAGTGACCCATTTAACTCCAATTATTAGGAATATTCAAGGTCCTATGAAATTTAGATATACACAGCCGCCTCCAGTAGGTTTCCAACTCGCGCCCATGTTGGACATTGTGTTCCTGCTCTTGATTTTCTTTGTTGTCACACAAACAATTTCGCTGACGGAGCAAGATCTCAAGGTTAAAGTACCTTCTGCGCAACATGCTGAAAAAAAAGATTCTCGAGCCATTAACGAAATCATTGTCAATATTCACAAAGACGGCACTGTCACAATCAATCAACAAACATTCTCTCGCGAAGAACTTTACAATAAACTCGTCAATGTTGCGAAACTGGCACCCAACCAAGCCATCCGCATACGCGGCGATGCCGATGCTCCTTACCAGCATATCGTTGATGTGATGGACACCTGCCTCAAGGCCAATATTTGGAACATGTCGTTCTCCACCCGTAAACCTAAATCTCAGGCGTCAACACACCAACAGAACACCCCCTCTGGAAAATGAAATTTTCTCCGTTTACTCTTCTCGTACTCGTTGTTTTTTGTACAGCTACGGACCATTCTGCCTTTGCTCAGCAAGAGAATATTCCTCAAGCCATCCCGCTTGAAGACGATAATTCTGCACCTTTGCGTTCTTCACCTCGGGATCTCTTGGACATAGCCGACAATCTGTACAGCCAGGCTCAAGCTCCCGAGGTTAAATCTAATCCAGATGAATACAAACAGAGTATGAATTTGGCTGCCGAATGGTACGCCAAATTCATTAAAGCCTCTCCGGAAGATTCCCGAATTCCGTTGGCTATGTATCGTATGGCAGATTGTTTGATGCAGGCTGACCGCAAAGCCGAAGCTTTCCCTATTTTTGCAGATATCCAGAGCAGAGACAACGGAGAAATCTCCGCTGCTGCCGCATATCGTCTCGCCACAGAAGCTTATAAAACAAAAGACTGGCCCAACGCTGAACGTTTCTACAAATCAGTCATCCAACGTTCTTCTAAAGCCAATCTCAAGACGGATGCCGCGTTCCGGTTAGCCCGCATTACTCAGGAACGAGGAGACAAAGATAATGCCATCGCCCAATTTCGCATTATTTACAAAGATCCTAAAGCCTCTCTGAGTCTCCGGCAATCCTCAGCCATCATTTTAGCTGGAATTCTAACTTCCGCTGGTCAATATGATGAGGCTTTTCAAATTTATCGCGACCTAGTCTCTATGGACATTGCCGACCCCAATACCATGGGGCGCTGCCTCGTACAAGCAGCAACCCTAGCCTCTCGGCTTAATTTTCACGATGAAGCTCGAAAATATTACGCTAAAATTGAGCATGATCCCAATCTCAAATCATTCATTCCAGGAGGCCAAATTGGCATCATGACAGGTCTTTACAAGGCCAAACGCTATAAGGATATCACTGATATTCACGAAATGGGTACCCACCCATTCAATGATCCAGCCCAAGAGGCCCGAAGGAAAATGCTCGTCGGGCTCGCTTACTATAAACAAAACAATCTTGACCGAGCTAAAATTCTCTTTTCCGGAGCAGAAAATGCCGTTCCAGGGACTGAACTCGCTATGGAAGCCGGATACAGGAAGCTTCTCTGTATCAACGGAATCGATAAAGCCAATTTTGTACCGGCAGCTATTTCATTTTTGAATGCTTACGCTACAGCATTCCCAGCCAGCGTGTGGCCCGAAATGGTACGTCTCCAGGCAGCAGAAAATTTATATGATAAGAACCCGGCTGAAGCAGCTAAATTTTATATGTCGATCAATTTTGATCGCCTTCCGGCCAAGCTTCGTCCGAGTATTCTTTATAAGGCAGCATTTGCCATAGGCAAAGCAGGTAATCGAGAATCATCCGTCAAACTGCTTGACGAATTCATCAATAAGAATCCCTCCGATCAACGGCTTCCTGTAGCATTTGCCTACCGCGGTACTCAATATGTTCAATTAAACGACGAAAACCGAGCCCTCAGCGATTTTGAAACCGTCATCAAACGATGGCCTCGCAACGATGCAGCAGCTACAGCATGGCAACAAATGGCGTTCATTTATAAGCGGCGCCAGGATATTGACAAAATGATCCAGTCCTACGAAGGCCTTGTGACGAATTTTCCCAAAACAACGCCTGCTGCCTTAGCTGAAGCCCGTTTCATGATCGGACGTGCTTACCTAGACAAAAAGCAAATCGACAAAGCCATTCCTAACCTCGAGGAAGCCCGTACCCTCAATCCCAAACAATTTGATCAACACGTTGCAGTCCTTCTCGTGCTTGCTTATTACCAACAGCAAGATGTGCAAAATATCAGCAAACTGCAATCCGCTTTAGAAGACCTTGGCAAAAAATACCCTGACTCGCTGAAAACCATCCCTGAAGCCATTCCGATCTGGGTTGGCAGAACAGCATTTAATCAAAAGGATTATTTAGCTGCTGATAAATATCTGACCCTGGCGACCAAAAATGACGAATCACAAAGCGTCAAAAAAGATGTCTGGTTACGTTTGGCTCGGGCTCGTCTTGCATTGAAACGTTACGACCGTGCTCTTGTAGCTGTTAACCATTACCTCGACATGGAGACCAAACCCTACCCACAGGCTGATGCTCTTTTAGATAAAGCCAACATTCTCCTTGGTTTGAACAACTATGCCGAGGCTCGAAAAGCTGCCGAAGACGCCCTTGCCCTAGGAGTCGAAGGGCCAATCACAGCTAGTCTCAGATTAGTGCTCGGAGACGTTAGTTTTGCAGAAGGCAAATATGATGACGCTGCAAAATATTACGGCACAACAGCTGAAGTATTTGCCGATAAAACTCTAAAACCACAAGCTCTTTACAAAGCAGCCGAAGCCTTAGAAAAGGCAGGTCGAGTTAATGATGCTGTTCGATACCGAGCTAAGCTTCAACAAGAGTTCCCAGATTGGAAACCGGCTCCTTAATTCCTCGTCACTAACAAGTCGATTCCTCATTCTCCTCATGTTCGAGGAAACCAATAGAAAAAAAAGATGGTATGATTGGCTGGGACTTGTTCCCAGCCGAATTATTCGTATCCTTTTAGTATTAAGTGTTTTTCCTCTTTGTCTGGCCATATTCCTCGGTATTTATGCCTATCGTGCCAACCAATTTAACCTAGACGAAATCGCACAGCGACCAGACAATTGTCTTGCCTACGACATCCACGGTAAACTTATTGGTTCACTCTCCAGCGAGGCACGCCTCCATGTAACGCGTGATCAATTACCCGAAAATCTAGTCAATGCCTTCATTGCTCGCGAAGATGAAGATTTTTTCAACCACAGCGGCATCGTCTATACTTCAATGTTTCGTTCGCTTTGGCGTAACCTCGTCACCATGTCATACGCACAGGGAGGTTCAACAATCACCATGCAGTTGGCTAGGAATTGTTACGAACTCAAAGACAAAACGATAGACCGTAAGATTTTGGAGATGGCCCTAGCTCGCCGCATCGAACAACACTACAACAAAGACACCATACTCACAGCCTACCTCAACCGTATTTACTTCGGCCAACAATGTTACGGCATCGCTCAAGCAGCTAAAAAATATTTTGGCAAGCGCGTTTCAGAACTCACTTTACCGGAATGTGCCACCCTCGCCGGACTCGTCCGAGGGCCATCTATTTTCAATCCTATCACAGATAAAACCGCTTCTATTCGCGAACGCAATAATACACTCGACCGTATGGAAGAATGCGGATTCATTTCACCCGAAGAATGCGAATCAGCTAAAGAGGCCACCATGGATCTGCACTCGACCGATCGCAATCTCATCCTCTCATACCCAATTATGCGGCTCGGTCGAGAAATGGACACTCTTCACCAAAATCAAGAAGAAGAAACCTCCGGGCTCATCCTCATGACCACTTTCGACCTTGCCGAACAACGCGAACTTGAACGCACCTGCGAACGCATACTCCTGCAACTTGAGGCAAGCCCCGCTTGGAAAAACATGCCCAAGCGGATTCAATCCTATTCCACTAACTGTCTCCAAGCCGCTGTGCTCTGTGTCGAATCTTCCTCTGGCCGTATCATCGCTGAAATAGGTGGACGCAGCCCTCTTGATAAAATCGATCGATGGAGTATTCCCCGTAAGGTTGGCCTCCTTTTTCTACCGTTGGTCAATCTAGGCGCTGCTGATAAAAATAAAAACGTCATTCGCAATTCTCCATTGGCAACCGGGCGAGTTGTCGGTTATCGTCGTACGAAAGAACTTGCCGTTATGGCCGGGTTCACGGATCCTATGCCTGATAGTGATGCCTTGTATCTTGGCATGTTCGATGCCCCACTCGACACTTGCATCGCCACCATTTTGAGCATCCAGCAAAAGGGACAAAACATCCACCTGCATTCCATCACACAAGTCGCTTCCTCTCGACAATCTCTCATATTCTCTCGCGACAATATCAAAAAAGAGCGCGAAGAGATCCTCCCTACTGAAGCAGCCCAAGTCGTCTCCAGTCTCCCTCCATTTTCTGTCAATATCAAAGGGAAATTTACCACCCTTTCCACACCTCTACCTGATGGTGACGGATTCTTCTTTGCCCGCATCGGCAAACAGTTCTCAGTTTTTATTTGGCTAGGGTTCGATCGCGACGGAGCAGAACTCATGAACCGGAAAGGAATCTCCAACACTCTCAAAAATCTCGGAGAACACCTCTCGGCAACTATCTACCAATCTATGCAGAAACGAGCTAAGATTAAGAAAAAACAGGCAACAGAGCGTCCGGTATCTTCTGCCTATAGCCTCGATCAAGCCAGTTAATTCCCCCTCTACCCACCAACAGTTCTCTATCCTTTTCCATTCATCAACCTCATCTATTCTCAACTTATGATTATTTATTCCAAAGAAATGGCCGTTGCTATTCAAGCAGCCAAATCTGCTGGCGCTTTTCTCAAAGAGCACTTCGATGACAATAAAAAAATTGACGAAGAGAGCCAAAACGACATTAAAATCGAGCTAGACAAACTTTCCCAAAAACTCATCGAAGCCAACCTCTTAAAATCCTTTCCAGATTACTCCATTCTGGGCGAAGAAGGTTGTTGTGGCAATTCCCATTCAGAATATGAGTGGATCGTAGACCCCATCGACGGTACCGTCAATTACTATTATGGTATACCTTGGTTCTGCGTATCCATCGCACTCCGACACCGCGGTAAAATCGTTCTCGGAGTCATCTACGACCCTATGATGGACGAATGTTGGCATGTAGAAATCGGCGGGCCTGCCTGTAAAAATGGCAAACCAATCTCCTGCAGCAAACGAGAAAAAATCTCTGAGGCAGTCGTCTTTGTTGGTCATGGGAAAACAGATGGTTCAAAAGAAAAGGGGATCGAACGCTTCGCCAAAGTAGCATGGAAAGTTCGAAAAGTTCGCAACAATGGATCTGCCGCCCTAGCTATGGCCTACATCGCCTGCGGACGCTTTGATGCCTATGTCGAAAGCCTCATCTCGATCTGGGACATTGCAGCAGGCAAACTCCTCGTCGAATCTGCTGGCGGTACCGTCAACCTCGTTCCCATTCCAGGTAGCGATACTCAATTCTCCATTTGCGCTTGGAACGGCCGTATTCCCATTCACAAAACTCTAGACGAACCACTTGACTCCCCACAAGCATGACCCCCAATACCCACATTCCCATGCTTCCTTTCTCCGGCATCGGTTATGACATCCATCGCTTTTCCGACGATCCTTCCCGTAGCCTCGTACTGGGTGGCATCGTTATTCCAAATGCCCGCGCCCTAGATGGCCACTCCGACGCCGACGTTCTTTGTCATGCCATTGCAGATGCCATCTTGGGCGCAGCCGGCTTGCCTGATATTGGTTTCTGGTTCCCCCCAAGTAACCCCAACTGTAAAAACATCTCTTCTCTATTGATCGTCGCTAAAGCTGTCGAGGAAATTGTCACCCGCAATGGCAAAATCATCAATATAGATTCTACTCTCATCGCCGAAGCTCCCAAAATTGGGCCCCATCTCGGAGATATGAAAATCCAGCTTTCCTCAGTTCTGTGTCTTCCTCCTTCGTGTATCGGCATCAAAGCCACCACCAACGAACGACTGGGGTCCCTCGGCCGCCAGGAAGGCATCGCAGCCTTCGCTGTTGCCTCAGTTTTACTTCCAGCCCCTCACCTAGCTTAATCCCAATCCTTGCCAAACAACTAAAACGGCCTCTACACCACACCTAGTCATTTATCACCTAGTCCCATGATAAGTAGCTCGTCGACAATCACGCCCTTTGTCTGCATGGGGAAAGAGAGCCATCCACTCCGCTTCTGAGCACATAAATACACTTAGATTCAGTCAGTATCCACCTCATAAGACAAATGAATTGTCCATTCCCTGTTCACTACAGTCAATAGCAATCGGGGGACAAGGCAACATGTTCAACTACGCGTAGTCTCCTGAGATTGAGAAGCATTCTCAAGTAACTCTCGAGACTCAACTGATTCAGATTCTTTTAGAGGTTCTGACTGGGCGTTAACGCCATAATCACGCTCCATCCTGGCATATTCTTCTGCGTCTTCTTTAGCCTGGATCTTAGCTTCTCGCCAAGCCAAGAAAATGCATAATTCGTACAATCCATACATAGGCAATGCCATCAACAACATCGTAACAATGTCAGGAGTTGGCGTAATGAACGAAGCAAGCACAATTATGGCCACGATAGCATAACGTCGCGTCGCCTTCATTAAATCGTAGGTTAAGATCCCCATTTTGACAAAAGGCATCACGACTACCGGCAACTCGAACCCAATACCAAACATTAAAATCAACTGCGTCGCAAAGGAAATATAATACCCAATGCGCCACTCGTTTGATATTCCAAAATCCAAAGCGTATTGGTAAAAGAAAGCTAAAACGCGCGGCAACACAATCAAATAACAAAAAACAACCCCCGTAAGGAACAATCCGAATCCTACCGCAAGACATTTGTATAGTAATTTTCGCTCGTTCTCCAACAGCCCTGGCACAATAAACTGAAGCAGAAAGTACAGCAAAAATGGGAATGCAATGACAATCCCCGCATAAAAGGAAAGCTTCAGCGACAACATGAAGGGTTCACCCGGTTGAAAGGCGCCCATCAATTTCAACGCCCCGCGCCCCGTTCCCTCGGCCATCACCGCATCCACCGCATCCAGCTGTCGGGCCAACTGGGCGATTTGTTCAGTTGGCGCGGCTTTGGTTATGAAGTCATCCCGCTTGTCTTCGGGCAATTGATGCGCAGTCCGCAACACCAGGGCTGCCTCAGCTAATTGACGCATTTGTTCAGGCACAGCAGCCAATGCAGCCTCTCTCCCTTGTGGGGTCAGTCCCGGCAAACTATAGGCCAAAGTTTTGGCATTTCCCCAGTCTTCCGACGAAATTTCATCCGGTAAATGACTCACCTCGTACATATTCCACACATCGTCAGCCGGTTTGCGGATAAGCTCCATCAGATCTTTGGAAAAGGTAAAGCTACCAATCGTCGTGATGATCAAACAGACCAACATACGCAAAATCATTTTCCGCAAATCTTCTAGGTGATCTAGGAAGGGTTTCTCCTCATCTTCCTTGTTGATTTGCATCTTCTCGCGCAAGCGAAATATGTTGTCCAGCAAAAACACGCCGTCAAAGTCAAAGCTTTCTTTCCAGACTTGGCAAGCGACAACATTGCAAATCCCGTCATCCAACCAGGTAACACCCACACTCAAGTTTCGTTGACGGAGTTCCCGTGTCAATCGACTTGACCTACCATCCTGTAGGTCTAACCTGATCTCCATGACAAACAAGGTTCGTACCCGTTTTGCTCCTTCCCCGACGGGGTACCTCCACATCGGAGGGGCCCGCACTGCGCTCTTCAACTGGCTTTTTGCCCGCAAAATGCACGGCACATTCATTTTGAGAATCGAAGACACCGATAAAGAACGCGACACCGAAGAAGCAACTCAAGCCATTTTCGACGGATTGCGCTGGTTGGGTATGGACTGGGATGAAGGCCCCATGGTAGGAGGTAACTATGGGCCGTACTTCCAAAGTCAGCGTAACGACATCTACGACACGTATTTCCAAAAACTCATGGATGCAGGCCGTCTTTATGAAGACGCCGGGGCCTGGCGTTTCCGGTTCGACAGAACACGTCCCGTCACCTTCAACGACATCATTTGCGGCCCCATCTCTATCGATTATCGCGACGCCTCGAATACGCCCGACATGGTCATCAAGCGTTCTGACGGCAGTTACGTGTTCCACTTTGTCAATGTGATCGACGACATTGAAATGGCCATGACGCACGTCATCCGCGGTGAAGACCACATCATGAACACCCCGAAACACATTCAGCTTTTCGAAGCACTTGGGGCGACTCCGCCCATTTACGGGCACATCCCGCTCATCCTCAACCCCAATGGCTCTAAAATGTCGAAACGCGATACCGGCGCCGGGTTAGGTTCGTACCCCAAAGATGGATTTCTTCCGGAAGCCGTCATGAATTTCCTTGCTCTGTTAGGGTGGTCGCCTAAGGATGATACAGAAATTTTCTCTCCGGCACAGCTGATCGACCGCTTCTCTCTCGAAGCAATCAACCGTTCGGCAGCCCGATTCGACATCACCAAATGTACTTGGGTCAATCACCAACACATTGCAGCCATGCCCAAAGAGGACTTTGTGCAACGCTCTCTACCGTTCTGCCTCAAAGCCGGCCTGCCAGCCGATTCCCCCATCCTCAAAGACGCCATCGCCACAGTACAACAAAAAGTGCATACTTTGCGCGAAGTCCCGGAAAAAATTTCCTTCTTTTACAATCTCGTCATGGATCCCGAAGTGTTGGCCAAGCTCCAGCCGGGAGTTGGAGCATTGATGAGCGCCCTGGCCGATACTCTAGAGCCATTGCCCGAGTGGGATGGCAACACCATCATTGCCCAATTGAAAGCAACCGCCAAAGCTCACGGATTAAAGAAACCAGGCGCCATCATGTTCCCGGCACGAGTTGCTCTCACCGGGACTCACGGTGGCCCGGAGCTCGCAGACATCTTTCAGTTGTTAGGTCGGCAAGAATCCCTGCGTCGCCTCCGCGAAGCCGCAAAAAATTGGGACTAAATCGATCTGTCATTGTGATTGGAACGCCAATCTCTCCGGGTATGAAAAACTACTACACACTCGCTGATTTGGAGCAAGAGGGAGCCCCTGTACTCAACGGTAAAAAGGCACGACTGGCCGTCATTGGTTGCCCCATTGCCCATTCGCGGTCACCACAAATGCAGCAGGCAGCGCTCGATGCCGCAGGTGTTGAAGCCCTCTACATCCGCGTCGAAGCCCAACCCGATGAATTCGCCCAGGTGATTCGAACCCTGCAAGCCCTAGATTTCATTGGAGCCAACGTCACAATCCCCCACAAAGCCGCAGCCGCTGCAATTGCTCAGGAACACGACGACCTTGTCGTTGCTACAGGAGTAGCCAACACACTCGTCTTTCCACAAGAGCCCGGTGACCCCCTGCGAGCCTTCAATACAGATGGTCCGGGATTTGTCCGCGCCATTCGCGAATGTTTTTCAGTTGATCTACAAGACCTCAAAATCGTCCTCTTCGGGGCCAACGGTGGCGCAGGCACAGCCCTAGCCCACGTGTGTTCCATGAACCACTGCGAACGCTTGACCCTCGTCGCGCGTTCCATGGAAAAAACCGCCAAGTTGAAAAAGGCCCTACAACCCCACTTCATCGACGAACATCGGCTAGAGGGTTCTGCCGACCGCCTGGTATCCACCACGTTTGACTCACCGAACCTCCGTACACTTATCGAAGATGCAGACTTGATCATCAACGCCACGAGCGTTGGCCTCAAACCAACAGATCCTTCCCCCATTCCCCCAACGTTCATCCAGGCCTATCACCTCGTCTACGACCTCATCACCCACCCAGACGCCTTCCAAAAAACAGCGGCATCGCGTGGCGCCCGTTGTGAAAACGGTTTGTCGATGTTAGTGTTCCAGGGGGCTTTTGCCTTCGAGCACTGGTTCGGGATCTCCCCCAACATTACCGCCATGAAACGTGGCCTCTCTCGCGAATAAGCAAGCGTCTGGAATCTGTTATGTCGGCATTCCCAGTCCAGCAGTTTCGCGACACTCTCATTGAATGGTTCTGCCGGGAGGGTAAATCCTATCCGTGGCGCAAAACACACGACCCGTGGCACATCCTCGTCTCAGAGGTCATGCTCCAGCAAACTACGATCCCGACGGTGTTGTCGCGTTACACCAGTTGGTTGGCTCAATTTCCCACGCCAGCCTGCCTAGCAAACGCCACAGAAGAGCAAGCTCTCCGTTCCTGGGAAGGCTTGGGGTATTATCGGCGAGTTCGCTCGCTGAAGGCCATCGCCGAAGTCATCACCAGCCGTCACAATGGCATCTTCCCCGCCGACCGGAATCAATTGTTACAATTGCCAGGAATTGGCGAATACACTGCCGGCGCCGTCCTCTCATTCGCCTTCAACATTCCCGCCCCCATCGTCGATGCCAACGTCTCGCGCGTCATCGCACGCCTCGATAATTACCGCGACTGCATCGACTCAACAGTCGGCAAAAAATACATGTGGCAGCGTGCAGCCGAATTGGTAGACCCGGCAGATCCGCGGCGGTTCAACTCAGCTCTCATGGAATTAGGGCAAACCTACTGTAAATCAGGCGTTCCGGCCTGCCTCTGTTGCCCCATTCGCCAATTTTGCCAAGCCGAAAGTCCGGAGGTCCTTCCGCTCAAAACACCAAAAGCCCTCATCACCCGACTCGAACGCCACGACATCCTCTGCTTTCACCCCGGGGACGGTCTCAAAGTCCTGATGGTCAAACAGGGAGAAAACAGTCACCACCAAGGGATGTACCGATTCCCCGAGCGGACCAAAGATGAAACAGCGCCCTTCCCCGTCGTCTACAAACAACACTACAGCATCACCAGATTCAAAGTCGCACGTACACTCCATCTCGTGCCCGCTGACGATATTCAACCGCGCCCAGATGAAGAATTTTTCCCCGTTGCTTCACTAGAATCCCTCCCCCTCCCCTCGCCGGATCGCAAAGCCTGGTGCGCCATCGCAACCATGGATTTCTCTGCCCTGATTCAGGGTAAAAGCTAAACCTTTCCTCCCCGTCGTTCCGGTTCTCCTATTTTTCGAGTTGATCATAACCACCCAAGGTCAGCCATGAAAATTACACAAAGATTAGGTGAAACCTGAAAATCGGCTTGATTCCACCTTCTCGGATCTTGTATCCTCCAAGGAAAATGAACGATAACACACTTGCCGATAAGATAGCTCAAGCCCGAAACAGCAACTGGGACGATATGACATTAGCCAGTAAGGCCGTTGAGTTGGCAGAACTTATCCTCAAGTTATCGAACAAAAGCATGAAGCGCAAAGAGCGGAAACAAGCTCGCCAGTTGGCTCGAATGATGAATGACCCAGCAGGTAAAGCCTTCACCATCACGATGTCTGATCGTATCTTCCGCCCTAGCACGCCTGAAAGAGCCGCTGCTCAGTTTCGTTTTCTTCTCAAAGGCTACGGCATTCCTAAATACCTCTCCAAATTCGACCAATTGGCCATGCGCGTAGCTAAAAAAGCCTCTGACATCGTCCCTAATATCGTCATTCCTGCTCTCCGGAAAGAAATACGCGACCAGAGTAGCGCTGTCATCCTTCCTTCTGAAGAAGATAAGCTTAATGCTCATATCAAACGCCGCAAAAAACACGGAATCCGGCTGAATATCAACCAACTGGGAGAAGCTGTCCTCGGAGAAACCGAAGCTCACCACCGATTGCGTCAAATCGTAGAGCTCCTGTGTAATCCGCTGTGTAATTACATTTCTGTCAAACTCTCTTCGGTCTACAGCCAAATCAATCTTCTCAATCGAGAAAACACTATTATTCAACTCCAGGAACGCCTCCGTACACTCTACCGGGCCGCCATCGAAAACCCATTTACCGACGCGGATGGTAACTCCAAGCCCAAATTCGTCAACCTCGATATGGAGGAATACCGCGATCTCCACCTCACCTGCGAGGCTTTCAAACGTACTCTTATGGAGCCCGAGTTCATCAAACTCGAAGCAGGCATTGTACTCCAGGCTTACCTGCCAGACTCCTGGGAAGAGCAAATGAAACTCTGTGCCTGGGCTAAGGAACGAGTGAAAAACGGCGGGGCCTGCATCAAGATCCGTATCGTCAAAGGAGCTAATCTCGCCATGGAGCAAGCAGAAGCCTCACTCCACGGTTGGCCTCAAGCTCCTTACGAGAGCAAAGAGATGACAGACGCCAACTACAAGCGTATGTTACATTACGGCTGTATGCCGGACAATGCCCGCTATGTGCGCCTTGGAATAGCTTCACACAACATCTTCGACCTGAGTTACGCCCTCCTCCTCCGAGAACGCAACCAGGTCCGAGAGGCCGTAGAATTGGAAATGCTAGAAGGCATGGCCAACCAACAAGCTCGAGTCCTCGCCACAAACGGCTGTGAACTTCTCCTCTACGCGCCAGTCGTCCTCAAACAAGATTTTCCCAATGCCATCTCTTATCTTGTTCGACGTCTCGATGAAAACACCGGCGAAGAAAACTTTCTTCATGATGTATTTGGTATGACACCTGGGTGTCCCGAGTGGGAAACTCAAAAAAAACGTTTCCTCAAGGCTTGTTCTTCGTACCAAAAGGTCAAATATGGTCCCAATCGCACACAAGATCGCCGAAAAGACGCCCCCCTTGCCTTCCAACCCGGACAAAGTTTCTTCAATGAGCCAGATACGGACTGGGCATTGCCCTATCACCAGGAATGGCTGTGCCACGAAATTGAAGCAGAAAGAGAAAATACTCCTGCAGAAATCCCGCTGGTCGTCAACGGGCAAGAACGCACAACCCAACTCTGGGGCGTAGGCCGCAACCCCTCCGATGCCGACCGAGAATTTTACAAATTTGCCTATGCCGATTTCGACATCGTCAACGAAGCCATCCGAGTCGCCGTCGCCGCCAAAGAACACTGGAGTAAAACCACAATCGAGACCCGTAAAAAAATCCTGATCCAGACAGCTGCCAACATTTCCACCATGCGCGGACGCGCCATCGCTATCATGGCCCGCGATGCCGGGAAAGCCCCATTCGAAGGCGATGTGGAAGTCAGTGAAGCAATCGATTTTTGTCGTTATTACTCGGAAGGTTTATCGCACCCCGGCATGACAGACGGCGTCGAGCAAGCGCCACTAGGCGTAGTCTGCATTGCAGCGCCGTGGAATTTCCCCTTTGCCATACCAACGGGCAGCATTGCAGCTGCTCTCATGGCAGGCAATACAGTGATCTTCAAACCTGCGCCACAGTCAGTTTACACCGCTACGCTCATTGCACGCGCCTTCTGGGATGCTGGGGTTCCTAAGGATGTACTCCAATTCGTCCCTGCTCCACCTAATGAAATTGGGAAAAAACTCCTCGCCCATTCTGAAATTGCCTGTATCATGTTAACTGGCGCTTATGCCACAGGCTGTCTTTTCAGGGACTGGAACCCACATACCCGTCTTCTGGCGGAAACTAGCGGCAAAAACTCCATCATCATCACCGCCACAGCAGACCTAGACCTCGCGGTTAAAGATCTCGTCAAAAGCGCCTTTGGGCATGCCGGACAAAAATGTTCTGCTGCAAGTATCGCCATCGTCGAGGCCAGTGTCTATGACAATCCAGCCTTTCTCAGGCAGCTTAGCGATGCAGCCTCCAGTCTTAAAGTTGGCCCATCTACCGAACCAGACAGCATCGTCGTGCCGCTTATCAAAGAACCAACAGGTAACCTAAAACGCGCTCTTCTTGATCTGGAACCCGGCGAAGATTGGTTGCTCAAACCAGAACCCTCTCCTGATAATCCCTTGCTCTGGTCTCCCGGCATCCGCCTCGGGGTCAAACCAGGATCGTGGTTCCACAAAACAGAATGCTTCGGTCCAGTCCTCGGCCTCATCCGCGCTGAATCTCTCGACGAAGCTATCGAAATCCAAAATGACTCCGACTTCGGCTTAACTGCTGGTTTGTACTCCCTCGATGAGGAAGAAATCAAAACTTGGAAAAGTAAAGTCTGTGTCGGCAATGCATACGTCAATCGAGTCATAACTGGCGCTATCGTCCGCCGCCAACCATTCGGTGGATGGAAACACTCGTGTATGGGTGCCGGTGCTAAAACAGGGGGGCCTAATTACCTTGTCTCTCTCGGTACTTGGAAAGAAAAATCACTGCCACAACAGTTGAGTACACCAGGCGAACGCATCGCTAGCCTCGTCGAAAATCTCTGCCGAGACCTCCCGGACGATTCACGTCGCATTCGCGCAGCAGCCTCCTCCCAAGCTCGTTGGTGGAATGAGGAATTCGGCCTCGAACACGATCCCTCCCAAATCCACGGAGAAAGTAACATTTTCCGTTACGTTCCGCATGTTTCCGTTGTCGTGCGTTGCCCTAAGCAAACAACAGATAGCGATCTGGCTCTACTCATCCTCGTTACCAAATTAACAGGCGTCAAAGCCGAAGTCAGCCTAGACCAGAAACGCTCTTGGATGATGGCTTATGGTAATCACAACATCTCTGTCGTCGAAGAAAGCGCCAATGACCTCCTGCAACGCCTCTCCATTGCCGACAAATCATCGTCTTCCGTCCTTAGGTATCCAAACTGTCCAGATGATTTCCGCACTCAAGTTGAAAAACTAGGATTCGTTGTCCAGGACATGCCTTTCCTGGCAAATGGCCGCCTCGAACTAATCAATTGGTTCCGCGAACAAGCAATTTCCGAAACGCTCCATCGCTACGGCAATATCATCCCCAAACCACACTCATTGACTAACAAGGCACAACGCCGCAGCGGCAAATAATCTCCCTCTCGGTTTCTAAGGTTGACTTATTGGCCAGTTCAATTTTTCCCTAGCTTCGTCAGCATATCCACCCAAATTCGTCTCAGAATAGCGGTTCAATATGCCAATGCCGTTTTGCAAGCATTGTGCGATTGAATTACCTGCTGGGTCTTGGACAATGTTATCTGTATTGTCACAATCGTCTCCTTGATGACAAAATTTCCTTAAAATCCTATTCATCTAGCTTGACTCATAGGCTCTGAAGGCCAATATAAAAATCGTTATGTTATATTCTCTTGTCTCCCCCCCCCCCCCCCCCGCATCG
>CASFPZ010000019.1 GCA_949296365.1 uncultured Akkermansia sp.
GGGGCCAATAACTGTACGGAACTGCTGGTGTAAATGAAGTGTCTGCATGAGGGGGAAAGATTGAGTTAGCTAATGTGGCTACTCCCGGATCTAATCCAAGACCTGTGGACTCTTCAACGTACCCTATCTCTTCCTCAAACGGTGACAATGCTTTTACCAGCGGATTTGAAACAGACCCGTCATTTCCTTCACATTCATAAGTTATATTGACGTTGCAGGATCTTACTGTTATTAATGTTGCATGTGTTTTATTCTACCTGGATGGTGTCAATTATGTCAGTCAGTTATAAAAAGCTTTGGAAGCTGCTCATTGATTGCGATATGGAGAAAAAGGTACAACACTTGTCTGGTGTCAGTCTGGCATTGATCGTAAAGTTAGGCAGAAATGAAAATGTTTCCACAGAATCTTTGGTAAAAATTTGTACTGATCTTGGTTGTGAGGTAGGTGATATTATGGAAATAATTCCCAATAAAGAGATGGAAGCAAATCTGGAATAACGGTATTTACAAAATGGAGGATGCCTACGATGCCTGCAGGGATAGATCAAAAAGTTGAAATTTGGAAAAACAAATTACTTGATTTAGGAAAGCGGAATCGCCTTATCAATTATCGTGAAACGAAGAGGTCTACGCTATCTATCAAGACTCCTGAAATTTTTGAGCTTTGGGAGAATTTTGTGGAGAATGACAATCCGTTGGAATTCCCATATTATCGTGAACCCCAAGAAGAAACAGTTGCGGAATATGATATTGATAACGGTTTCTTTACATTTTCTGATGTAACAACTAATCAGAGCGTAAAAGAGTTGCAGCGAACTCTGAGAAATCTCCGAAATAAAGCGAAAATGGCGATAGAAGAACAAGGCATAAACATCCTGTACTTGGCCTTTGGCTTTTTGAAATGGAGTGAAGCTGATTATAGTACTGAGCAAATCGTATCACCGCTTTTACTTGTCCCTGTCAGTCTTACTGTAGAGTCCATCTCCTCTCCGTTTGTGTTGCAAATGACCGATGATGAAATTGTGGTAAATCCGGCATTAAATTACAAGATGGAGAACGATTTTGGATTGTCCTTCCCTGAATTTGATGAAGATCTCGGGCTACAAAACTATCTGAATGAAGTTCAGAAGGTGGTAAAAAACAACAACTGGATAGTAGCGCCTGAAGTTGGACTTAGCCTGTTCTCTTTCTTGAAAATCAATATGTACAACGACTTGGCCAGAAACAAGGGAAATGTTGTTTCTAATCCTATTGTGCGTACAATTGCAGGAGATACTTCTGTAGCACAACACATCCCGGAAGAGTTCAATGACTATGACTTCGATAAAAAGCTAAAGCCCGTTGATGTGTTTCAGGTAGTGGACGCAGATTCCAGCCAGCAAGAGGCAATTCTGTGTGCCAAAAAAGGTGTTAGCTTTGTTTTGCAGGGACCTCCCGGAACAGGTAAAAGTCAGACAATCACCAATATTATTGCAGAATGTTTAGCTGATGGTAAAAAGGTGTTGTTTGTATCCGAAAAGATGGCTGCACTGGATGTCGTACACAAGCGGTTGACCTCAGCCGGATTGGACGATTTTTGTTTGGTTCTGCATAGTCATAAAGCAAATAAAAAAGCTGTACTTGAGCAGTTGCGAAAAGCACTGAACCTTGCTCGTAGCAAAGCTCAGTTGAGCAATGAAGCATATATGAAACTGGAGATGCTGTACCAAGATAAAGAAAAGCTGAACCAGTATGCGGAACAGATTTTTGAAACAGTTAGTCCGTTCAATATGACAATCTATCAAGTTAATGGAAAGCTGGCCGAACTTGATGATTACCCAGATGTTATATTTAGCATACCAGATATCCGTAGCACTTCTGCTGAACAGTATCGTCGGTATTTATCTGTGCTCAACGCTTTTAAGAATACAATCGGGGAAATGTCTGAAGACTTTGATAGTAATCCTTGGCGTGGATCGATTGTACCGGTTGTCACCAATGAGCTGCGGCATGATGTGAGCGCACGATTCCCTGCACTTGCCGACAGTCTTAGCAGGTGCGTTTCTCAAGCAAACGATATTTTTTCCTCAGTATATTTGACTTTTAATCGTTCTTATGAAAATTTGGAAAAAGGAATAGATTTACTGGCAGTTGCTAAAAAATCTCCCGGAGTCCCTTACAGTTGGATATCAGAACCTGATATTATATCGCTATTTAACGGAATTTCAGTATATGAAGAAAAAACATCGGGTTTTGCTAGAAAACTTGCTGACCTGCAATCCAAGTATGCAGTAATCAATGAACAGGGAATCTTCGAACTGGAACTTTACACTTTTGCCGATTTGGACAGTGTGGAAAAAATCTGCGGTGCCAAAGAGATGCTTTTTAGATGTGTAGAAGGCATTCCAGAACTTTTACGGCTGCAGCAAGGTGAAGATTTGGCGCTCATTCAAAATGAACGCCAAATGGCTGAAGGACAAGCACGGACAATCAATACAATAAAAGAACAGATTTCCCAGGACTTTGCCAAGGGCATCTTTGAGATTGATTATAAGGTTGTTTTGTCTCGTTACCAAGAAGCCTACCGCTCCCTGACAAATGCGCTTCAAGAAAATTATTATCCAGGCATTAACGTTGTTTCCCGACCAGATGATCTGCTTCCGGAGCAATGGATTCAAGTAGAGAACCTAATCCAGTTAAGCGGTGATGCCCAAACATACGTACAAAGAAAGGAAAACTTCCAGCAAAAAGCGGCAGAGCTCAAGAAGCTGTATGGTGTAATTTCCGCTACTGGGGAACAGTTGACGTCAAATGCTGATCAGTTGGCTACTTTTGAAGCACTGAAAGAAGAACTGCAAAAATTACATGCAATTATTGCCGGGAACAGCGCAATGTCGGCGATTGACACAGGAAAGCTGCTTGAAACGTGCAAAAAGGAACTTTTAGGCGCACAGCAGAAAGCGGATAAAATTCATGCCATGCAATCTGGCTTGCTTCAGAGTTTTGAAAAAGAAATTTTTGGTGTCAATTATCAGGAAATGCTGATTCGATATAAGTTGCAGTATACCTCTATTTTGAAATATGTGAGGGGCAGCTACTATGCAGATCAGCGACAAATGAAACTTTTGTACAGAAATGTTTCTCAGAAAATCGATGATAAAACAATCATTGCTGCATTGACAACATTACAGGATATTGGGCAAACCCGAGAGGACATGGGAGGTGAATGTAAGAATTTGATGGAAGCATTTGGGGAAAGCTTCCAGTATGAAGATACCGATTTCCAAAACATTAGTATGGTGCTGGACACATATGCCAATCTTCAGGAAGCAATTCGCCTTGTGTCGGATATGATGGAAATTGTAAAAGGTTTTGATCCGGCAGACATCGAACTGACGGGAAAATACGGCGTCTGGTACAAAGGTATTGATACTTCCTGGGAACTCGTGCTGCTTGCTCTACAAAAAACCGCCTATTTTCGCCAGCAAATCCGAAAAGAAGTAGCAGTATTCCAGCCATATTACAAAAATGACACCGAAGAACTTTCCGAATACGCTGTAATAAAGGTGTTACTTGCGTTGAGGCAGTTAGACGCCGAAAGAGAAAAGTGTAATGTCGTATGCCCCCGCTTCATATTCGTATTTGACGCCGTATTTGAATATGAAAACACAGATTTTAAGCGGGTAGATGCACTTTTAAAAACATATACCGCATTTATCCAGGCACAATCCATTCTTGTCGATATGGAGGTCATGATGCAGGAGTTGAATCTGCGAGAAGCGGAACTCCGAGAGCAGTATGGTTTCTTCTACGAAGGCATAGCCACATCTTGGCAAGATATACGAGATGCCCTTGACTGGACCATCGAATTCAAAAAGGAAATTGACAAATATCAGCCAAATGATGAGTTTATCAAGTGCATCTGTTCCGGCGGCGAAATAATAAAGAAATGCGGTACATATCAAGAAACGATAACCAATGCACTCCGAGAAACAGACAAGGACTTTCAATGGTTTCTCAGTCTATTTGGAGAGCCAGAGCTGTATACCCAAATGGATCTTCAACTGTTGGCCAATCGTATTCAACGCTGCGCAAATGGTTTATTCCTGCTGGAAGAGTGGATTGATTTTGTCAATGCCAGGAAAGATTGTGAAAAAGAAAGACTTTCGGAATATGTTCACCAAATCGAAGGACAAAAAATCAAACCATATCAAATTCTCCCCATCTTCCAGAAGCGATTTTTCCGCCTGTGGCTAGATGCAGTATTGCCGGAGTATCCCGCTGTTCTGAATTTCAGACGTTTGAATCAGGAAAACACGATTCGTGAATTTTGTGAATTGGACAGGATGCAGTTTGAGATTGCAAAAGCACGAATCAAGATCAAACTGATCAACGATCTTCCTTTACTGGACAAGTTCACCAGCGGCATGGACGAGGTGAGGATACTCAAGCGAGAGCTGGACAAGCAGAGGAAGATCATGCCCATCCGCAAACTGTTCCGTCAAATTCCGAATCTTTTGCTGGTACTAAAGCCCTGTCTGATGATGTCTCCGTTGTCTGTTAGTCTTTTTTTGGAATCAGATACTTATCAATTCGATATTGTTATATTCGATGAGGCGTCTCAGGTATGTACAGAAAATGCAATCGGCGCAATTGCACGTGGCAAACAAGTAGTCATTGCCGGTGACAGTAAACAGCTCCCGCCGACAAACTTTTTCGCTGCGTCTACTTCGGATGTAGATGATTACGATACGGACGACGAAGAGGATGATGACAGTGCCGCTTATGAATCTATCTTGGATGAAGCAAATCTCTTGCCGGAACGTACACTCTTGTGGCATTACCGTAGCCGTCATGAACATCTGATTGCTTTCTCGAATGCAAAAATTTATCACAATAATCTGATCACGTTTCCTTCTAATGTGGATCGAGTTCCGGATAATGGTGTAGAGTATTTTTATGTAAAAGAAGGTTTCTATGATCGTGGCGGGAAAAAAGGAAACGTGCCGGAAGCAAAACGGGTTGCTGAGCTGGTATTTGAGCACTTCAAAAAGTATCCCAATCGTTCACTAGGTGTAATTGCATTTGGTGAAGTACAGCAACAGGCCATTGAAACGATGCTTCGAGAAATGCGCTTGAAAAATCAGCAGTATGAGCGTTTCTTCAACGAAGAAAAGGAAGAGGCTTTCTTCATCAAAAACCTTGAAAATGTTCAGGGTGACGAGCGTGATACCATCATTTTCAGTATTGGATACGCCAAAGATGTTGCAGGCGTGTTCCGCACGAATTTTGGCCCGCTCAGCAAATCCGGAGGTGAGCGCAGACTGAATGTAGCCATAACACGTGCGAAATACAATGTCAAATTGGTAGGATCGATTCTGCCCACCGATATTGATGTTGATCGTGTTTCCGCTAAAGGACCGAAACTTCTGCGCTCTTACATCGACTTTGCTATCAATGGGATTGATTCTTTGCAACTTGAAGTGATAGAAAGTGATATTGAACAACACGATTCTCCTTTTGAAAGAGCGGTGTATGATTTTCTTGATCGCAAAGGGTACAAGCTGGCCACTCAAGTAGGATGCTCCGGATGCCGGATAGATATGGCGGTAAAACATCCCACAATCAGCGGTCAGTACGTTCTCGGTATAGAATGTGACG
The DNA here is from genome assembly GCA_949296365.1 of uncultured Akkermansia sp. GTDB lineage: Bacteria > Verrucomicrobiota > Verrucomicrobiia > Verrucomicrobiales > Akkermansiaceae > Akkermansia. Next base: position 5,641 of record CASFPZ010000019.1, read on the forward strand.
GAGCAGCATATCACTCTGCCAAGACAGCCCGAGAACGTGATCGTTTGAGACAAGACGTTCTGGAAAATATGGGGTGGAGAATTTACCGCATATGGTCCACGGATTGGATCAAAGATCCGGTGACGGAAGGAAATCGTCTGATCGAAGCTATCGAGGACGCTCTGAAAAACTATGGGATTGATGAACCCATATCTTCCAAGGTGGAAGCCGAAGCAGAGAACTTTGTTTCTTTGAAAACTATAGAAGACATAGAAAATCCTTATGGCTTTGAAGAGGAACAACAGGTGTCTTTTGCACATCTTTCCTACAACAGCAGTGGTTATCTGTCCAAAGCTGATTATATTCTGGAAATCGTAAACAAGCTTTATCCAGTCCATTATGATTTGATTTGTCAGTATATTGCTCCCTTGCTTGGAAATACAAAAGCAACAGTTAAAGTAAAGCGGGAGGTAGATTATCAGCTGCAACAACTGGGTAAGAAACTGATTCGCAAAGGAGATTTCTTTTTTCTTGCTGGATATACAAAAATCTCTCCTCGTGTTAATAATAGCCGAAAAATCAAGCATATATCCACAGAGGAATTGGCGGAAGCGATGTACAGGGTTCTGAGCAAGAGCGTTGGTCTAACAAAGGAGCTCCTTTGTGTTGAAACTGCACGTGCGTATAATTTCACCCGAATGTCTCACAATATTACTTCGGCAATCAACGAAGCCTTTGAGCTACTGGTGAAACAAGAACGAATTAAGATTATCGAAGGAAAAGTAAGTATCTCCAAATAACAGCAAAGACCAAACTCAACTTCTTGCTTTTATCTAGGGAGCTATATCATGCTTCAAGTATGATTACGGTTCACTTGATGTATTTTTTGTTCATATAGCAGCCAAACTCTGATCACTTGATCCCTACTTGGGAACACTTTGGATTGTTAGTTAATATGGATGGATTTTTAGAACCTCCCAAGAACCACATGAAACGTAGGGCAGTGGATAAGACCCCATGACAAAGCAAGGGGGGGCCAATAACTGTACGGAACTGCTGGTGTAAATGAAGTGTCTGCATGAGGGGGAAAGATTGAGTTAGCTAATGTGGCTACTCCCGGATCTAATCCAACTCTTCAACGTCCCCTATCTCTTCCTCAAACTTCGACAATGCTTCTACTAACGAAGTTGAAACAAACCCAATAAAAGAACCGTCGGACAGTGAAATCCGACGGTTCTAGGATGAATAATTTATTCGTAAAAAAGGTTTAGAACCTTGGGGGACGTGGCGGATTTGAAGAACGACGACTATCGCGGGTAGTGCTTGAGGTGTCGTCGTCTTCAGTTGGCGGTGCAAGCATAGATTCCAATTCGCGGAGAGCTCTATTTTTATCGACAGGATCCTTAAGAGCGGAGATTGCTTTCTTCATATTATTAAAAGCACGGACTTCATCCCCCATTCTAAAGCAGTTGCGTTCTAGTTCCCACTGCCTCCTGAGGCGAACTTGAGCTGCAGATGCTTCGGCTGTTTTTTTATCATCGCCTGAGACCGAAACGAGTTTAGCTTCGAGGGCGATGCGGTTTTGGTAAAGTTTGCGATAGTTGACGAAATCCTCCTTTTCTACGTAGGGCTTAAGAATAATTTGATCAAAAAAACTACCTATATCGCCAATATTTTCCGGCGTATCTTCAGGACGATAATCGGAAACGTTGAGGTATTCTCGAATGACGCTGGAGGCCCCTCCTACGGAATAGATCTGATCGGCAATTTCCTCTGCATTTGCTGAGATTTCCGAAAGAATAGACTGAGCCTTGGCTGTGAGGTCCATTTCCTTACCAGAGCGGTCGGCATCAGCTTTCTGAAGACAAATCAACATCCATTTGAGCTGGATTTGAAGGGCTTTTTTGAATCCGGGGCGAGAATTGGCTCCGGTCATTTGTTTTTTCCATTCGTTGAAAGCGCTTGTAGGTGATTGATTGCGGCTAGAAGAGCCTCTGGCACCACCACGGCTGCTCATCATACGGGCTCCAAAACTAGCTCTTCCGCGAGTGTTACCCATGCGCATTGAGGTGAAACTTTCGGTGTTAGTAAAAGAGTCTTTCATTGCTGCCATGTAAAGAGACATAGCGGCTGTCTCGCTGGCAGTGGCTTCTTGAATAGCCGATACAGCCTTGCGCAATCGGGAATTGCTGATGTTGTTGAAGCTTTCTTTTGCTTGTTGAAGCCAGGCAGCAGCTTCTTCTCTCTGTTCTTCGGTGAGCTTTTCCTGGGCTTGTGCAAAACTCAAACCAAGGGCTGCAACTGTGAACAAACAAATGGCGCGGATGGCCTTTCCAGTAATGGGAGAGTGTTTCATGCTCAGTTGAAATATGATGAAGTAAGTATCTTATAATACACCGTCAACATATCATAAGTTGCAAAGATGAATTAAATTTTACAAAAAACTCCACAGGCTATCCTCCTGTGGAGCTGAAAGGAAGAGGCAATGGTTACCCCCACTGTAATTATAAAGGAAGCGGGAAGGCGCGATTGAATTCATGCACTTCTTCGCGCAAAGCTTCAAATGCAGCAGGATCTGAGTGAATCTGTTCTGCTGCTTGCAGTGCAAGGGCTCGAGAAATAAATTCAGCGACGCGTTCAACGTCTTGTTCCTTCATGCCACGAGTGGTGACTGCTGGTGTGCCAATTCGAATGCCGGAAGGTTTGGCGGGCGAACCTGTGTCAAACGGAATAGCATTTTTGTTGACGGTAATACCTACGCGGTCCAGGGTGATTTGCGCGTCGGCGCCGTTCATGCCTTTGGAACGCAGATCGACCATGAAAACATGATTATCTGTACCTCCGGCAACAATTCGAAAACCGAGGTTTTGGAGTTTGCGGCTCATCGCTGAGGCGTTGGCGACTACCTGTTGCGCGTAAGTCTTAAATTCGGGTTTCAAGGCTTCCCCAAAACAAGCCGCTTTGGCTGCTATGACATGCATGAGTGGGCCTCCTTGCACGCCTGGAAATACGGTCGAATCCAATTTCTTGGCAAATTGTTCTCGGCAAATGATAAACCCGCCGCGAGGACCGCGGAGCGATTTATGCGTGGTCGAAGCGACGAAATCAGCATAGGGAACCGGGCTGGGATGCACGCCTGCTGCAACAAGCCCAGCGATGTGTGCCATGTCGACAAACAAGAGGGCACCTGCCTTCTTGGCAATGTAACCCATGCGCTCGAAATCGATGATGCGAGAATAGGCACTTGCTCCTGCCGTGACGATGGCGGGCTTCACCTCAATCGCAAGTTTTTCCAGAGCATCATAATCGATGCATTCTGTCTCTTGCGAAACCCCATAATGAACGACGTTGTATAATTTCCCCGAAAAATTGGCTTTATGCCCGTGGGTGAGGTGTCCCCCGTGAGCTAGATCCATCGTTAAAATGGTGTCTCCTGGCTTAAGTACAGAAAAATAGACTGACATGTTAGCCTGGGAACCTGAATGGGGTTGGACATTAATGTGATCTCCGCCAAACAATTGTCGCGCACGGTCAATAGCTAGCGATTCGACTTTGTCTACCCATTCGCAACCTCCGTACCAACGGCGCCCAGGATAACCTTCAGCGTATTTGTTGGTTAACAAAGATCCCTGAGCTTCGCGTACGGCTCCCGAAGCAAAGTTTTCTGAAGCTATTAGTTCGATATTGTTGCGCTGGCGTCGCCCTTCTGATTCAATCAATTCTGCCAATTCGGGATCACTTGCCAACAGAGGACTTCCCGAGGCTTTGATGAGACGGCTGTCGTGACGGCCTCCCTCATAATGCGCCCCAAGCCATATATCCAAAATGTCGTCAACCGATTCGGGCGATACAAATGATGCCCCCATGCACAAGACGTTCGAGTTGTTGTGGTGGCGAGACAACGCTGCTGTCGGTGGTGTGTGACAGACGGCGGCTCGAACCCCTCTCCACCGGTTGGCTGCCATGCACATTCCCACTCCTGTCCGGCATATTAAAATGCCCCGATCGCATGTTTCATCTGCTATGGCACGGGCCACTGCGTTGGCAAAATCGGAATAATCGCAAGAGGCTTTGCTGTTCGTCCCCATGTCAATCACTTCATGGCCCCACCCGCGAAGCAAATCAATAACTACTTCTTTAAGTTCAACTCCAGCGTGATCCGATCCTATAGCTATTCTGTATTTTACGTTGTCCATAGCAACAAATGTCAAATCTCCTCTAACGGATTTCTCCCTAACAAGCAAGCCTCATCTGTGGCACGGAACTGAAGCTAAATTGATCAGAACTGGCGAAAATCTATGTGGCAATGGACTTGAATATGACTGCTTTATCTGCTTACCAACAGAACTACCCCTATATAATAGACCTTAAGCTTATTGTCCTCTGGGGCAACTCAGAGAAAATTATTTTTTAAGAGACGTTTAGTCATTTTTCATTTTGAGAGTTGACAATGTTTGGGAAAATGTTAGTTCTATCTAAGTTCTTCCTGAGACGGATCATTTGCCAGAACCAAGGGAACTGGAAGGTTGGTAGTGGCAAGGGAAAAATCTCATCTCATGATGGGAATGGAAAAGGAAAAGAGGGGGGAGCATGAGTCAGGTGCAGGCGATGCTCCCCCCAATAGTTCTCCGGCTGAAGGATAGAAAATCAATTGGCAAAACCAGTTGAGTGAGAATCAAAAAACAATGAACTACAATTTCAATATCGCAAAACAGCATCCTTGCAGATCGTACCTCGATTGGCGAGCAAAAGGCGTGGCTGTAAATCAAGGCGCCAAGAAGTTAGTTTTATTTAAGTTGATTGATGGAGTTAAGTCGTGTGCGGTATGTGTGGCAAGTCGATTTTCGGGTAATGCTGCGAGCTTGTGGAGAGTTTGCAGTGGGCATGGTTCCTGCAAGTACGGGGCAGGAACCATGCTGTTTCGAGTTGATAGATTTAGGTGCATGTACATTCCAAAGTGAGTGAATAGCTAATTGCAGGTGAACTCAACGCCGTAGATCTGGCAAACAGGTCTACGGCGTTGTATTGATGGTAAGAGATTAATTAGTAAAATTTATGGCGTGAGACTTGGTTTTTGCATTGGCCAGAATATTTCTCGTTGCGAGAGAAACCATGTTTTACCGTGATTGTTATTGCCTTGGTAGAAGAGGTAGGTTTTGTTTGTGGAGGGATCAGTAAAGATGTGTGGGTGCCCAGATTCGCTAGAATTCCACGAGCCGGGACTTCCGTTCTTTAACAGAGGTTGGTCGGAAAGGCGAATCCAGTGAATACCGTCGGTACTAGAAGCAACTCCGATTTGCTGAGGTTCGTTATTATAAGCACCGGCGTAGAACATGTAGAGACGGTTTTGACGTTGGATAACCGATGGGGCTTCGATGCACTGTTTTTCCCAGGGGAGTAGTGGGGAAAGGATAGGGGCATTATGGGCTAATTTCCAACTATCGCGTGAAAAGTTAGTAGTGGCTGGTGCGGTGGCAACGCCGATTTGCTGGATTTTGCCGCTAGGGTTTCTTGTAGCAAAATAAAGAAACCAAGTGTTGTTAAACAAAATAACTTCGGCATCGATGGCGCGACCGTTAGACCATGAACTTTTGGGTGGACTAAAGACAGGGTTAGAAGGGTTTCGTTGGAAGTTCAACCCGTCTGAGGAACTGGCATGGCAGATGGCATCTTTATTACCATTGCCGTAAGTTTGATAGAAGAGATGGATCTGTCCATTGTGTACAATGGCGCATGGGGCACAAAATCCCTTCATTTCATAGGAAGCAGCAGGTTTGATTTCTCCGATTCGAGTCCAGTGGATGAGGTCGGAACTCTCCGCAATGCCGATGCCCCAGACGGGATTGGAATGAGCGGGTGGAATCGAATAGTACATCAAATATTTGTCATGAAATCGTACCACATGGGGATCCTTCGAGAAGGGAACTTGTCGCCGCGTGGTGTCGCCAAACATCATGGCTGGTTGCTCATTGGCAGATATAGAAGAGGGAATGCAAACCTGTGTTAAGCTAACGCATATCAGGAGAGTGCGAATAATCATGATTAAAGAAAAGAAAGAAGAGCCAAATTCAGAAAAATTTGCTGTTTGGCTCTCATTGGTTGTAAAAAACTGTGCTTAGGAGGTTACGCGTAGTGTAACGTGTTATTTCTTTTTAGCTTTAGGATCTTGAGCGAAGGCTTCTGCGGCGTTGATTGCTGCTTTGCCTAAAAGTGAATCAGGATCTAAATTGTGCATGAGTTTGTAGTTTTCCTTTAACTCGGCAGGAGTAGCTTTATTACGTCTCAGAAATGTGCCTCGGAGACCGTAGATCTTTTGCTTTTGTTCGTTGGTTAACCTAGGCGTTTTGAGTTCTTGATCGATGATTTTAAGCCCTTCTTCCTTGCTGAGATTTTTGATCTTCCCTTGAACGTCGTAAATGTTGAATGTAAGGCGTCTTACATAGCCTGTCTTGTCCTCGGGATCACATTTCTTAATTTCTTTAACAAGATCCGGATGACGATTAATCCCGCGGATCTCTCCAGCGAGACAAAGGAATTTTGCTTTATCAGACCCCTTGGCTCTGGCGGCTTTCTCCATCAGGTCGTCGCGTTTTTTCCGGAGTTTGATGATTTGGCGAATGCGGGAGGCGACGGCATTGGAATTGGTGGGCAGGTCATTGCCTGAGATTGAGGCGTAACAAATGCCTTTGGCATCGAAAAAGACGATGCCTGGCATGGAACGAACGTTGGCGCCAACTTTTTTCCGCACATTTTTCTCAAAATTGTCATTTTCTTCTTTGGAGAGGTTTTGCGGAACTTGCAGAACAGAACTCACTGTTTTGGATCCCATGGCATTTTGAACTTGGCTGTCGTCCCAGATTTGTTTCCGGAATCGTTCTCCAAGGCGGTCCCAGCCTTGGCCGTGGACGAGGATAATGCAATCGACTCCGTCTTTTTTAGCTTGTTCGCGAGCTTGGACGGGTGATTCCACTGGAACAGCTGCGTACAGCAGAGATATGCTTGTGATGCATAGACAAGTTGCGAGAATCAGTTTCTTATTCATGCGAGCCTCCTTCCGTATGCGAGAATGCCTTCTAGGTGGTAATAATCTTTTTTAGGACAGGTAATTCGGATGTATTTAGCGCGGATATTCTTCCCATTAAGGTCGAAACGCTGGACACGTTTCATTTTTTCGATGGTGCCAATTTGTTTCCAATCGGAGCCGTCCTCCGAGACTTCGATAATTGTTCCGTCTCCACGGTTGATATGAGATTGGCGAGAGACGATGACGAGCCCAGAGAGTTCTCCCATCCGCGGCATAATAACTTTGACTTCAGTTTTAGGTTCTCGGTTATTAGTGTGAAAAGCGCCGCCGCAGGATTCTAGAACTCCCCAGTGTTGCCAGGCTGGACCATAGCGATCGTGAGTCGAATTCAACATGAGAATCCCCCCTGAGGTAAGAAGTTCTCCCGGGAAAGGTTCAAATTGAGGCAGTTTGGGTTTGAATTGGTCTTTAACGAGTCGGCCAGCAGCCTGGAAGGAATCGATATCGCCAGTACGTTCAGCCTGCTTGATGATGGACGAAGCGAGTTGTTCCATGATTTTCGAACCAATTTCCGCACTTGACGAAGCAACTGAGTCGTAGAAACTCTTCTGTAAATTGGGAAATTGGGCCAATTGCTCGGTACACCAGATGAGTGTTGGCGCAAGATAATCACGAGACTTTAAATGAACCGTAGGCAGAGAAGTAATCATGAAACGGATCGCCTCTTCATCATTACCTAACAACTGTGCTTGCTTTTTAAGGGCTGCTGCAAAATCCCATACAGCCGGTGTCATGGTGGCTAACCCTTTGTGAAATTGGAGAATGGCTTTCGATTTTTCCTGTTGAGTGGTAAGAAGAGGCATTAAGGCCGGGTACACTTTATCAGACAAAAGATTCCAAGCAATTTCTGGGTAATCTTTGCCGTAAGATTCGATAATTTGATCGGAAACTGCTTGCCATTGCTGCTTGTTGAGGGTGTTTTGCTGTCTCTCCCAATCCAGATATTGAACCCAGTGTGCCAGATTAATTGGCTGAGCTTTCAGAGCTTCCTGGTAAAATTCTCGAGCATGGTCTGCTGCTCCTTCTTTCCAGGCGATGTCTCCCATTGTCATAAGCTGGAATGATTTTTGGCGGCTCTCTTTATCAGAAAACATATTTTGAGTCACAATGAGGTTAGACCATTGGTGTCCATAGAAACACCAGTGGCAACCACGTTTCCAAGACAACGAGTAGGCGGGAATCCAAGTCTTGTCGGGGCGGACTGTATAGGCGCAGTGACCGGGCTCGCCCATGGTGAGAGCAGGGATGCCATTAGCAATGGCTGCTATGGCCCCGTAGGTAGAGAGCCCCCCGCAGACGGCGCCAATTTCACGGGTCATTTCTGCACGGCCTCCCTTATACAATCCCGTGAACGGGGCGTAGTAGGGACCTCCGCTGTGGATACTTTCTCCGAATTCATTGTTGAGCCGATAAGGCGCTTGCCAACATGCGCCTGTATATTGCTGCGCTGGAAGGCGGACGTTATCTCGCATCCACTCCAGAGACTCTGTATCGATCCAATCTCCAGGGGCACGACCTGCCAGAATGCGCATATCCCAGAAGTCAAGGGTATCAAAGACGGGGTTGAGGAGGCCTTTGGCATGGCTGGTGCGAAAATATGTGTAGTATTGGAGCATGCGTTCTTGGCTCCACCTTGTCTGGTAATTTTTTTTCTTGCTGTTGCGTTTGAGATCGGCATCTGCCTGGCGTGCATATTCTAATGCAAAAGCTGTAGCAAGTTTCTTGTAAATGGGTTTGACTATGGCTTGCTTATCCTTCTCACAGAGAAAGGCTAGATTAGCAAGAGCCAATTCAATATTGGGTATGGGGCCCGAGTTGAGCAAGCCTTCCATCCAGACGGTATCACTGAAAAGACGATTAATGATGCCTGATTTATTCAGATCTTTTAACGTATCTTCAGGTACGGATGATTCAATGACCCAACGGTATAATAATGGTGCGGTTGTCGGCGCCTCGAGAAAATCCTGATACGTTTTAGAGTCAACTTGAGTCGCCATGGTGACGAGGGTGTTGAATCGAGGTGGCGTGTTTTGCCTACCATCGCCATTCTCGTCTGCATACAGGAGGGGAGCCCATGTTACGAGACATGCTGCTGTCAGTATGGATAAAGTGGGTTTCATAAAAGGAGACGAATGAGTAAAAGCAGAATTTCGATGAATCATAATAAATTACGCGCAGAGAAATAATTTCTTTCATTGTTTGTGATTCGTGTCGCGGCGTTGACAAACTGACGTGATGAGAAAGCCAGATCCGGGAACGTCCCGGGAAAAGTGAGTCTGTCTAGCGGGGCTGTCTTGACTTGGGTGGATTTTGCGAGTAAAATCTGCGAAACCGTGGTTTGTATGTTTTTACAAACTGCACAATTGCCTACCCAGGTCTTTCCCTGGCAAACAACAAGGAACTACAATGGCCCAACGCACAGATATCCGTAAAATTCTTATCATCGGTTCCGGCCCTATTATTATTGGCCAGGCTTGTGAATTCGACTATTCAGGAACTCAGGCATGTAAAGCTCTACGCAATGCCGGGTACGAAGTTGTCTTGGTGAATTCCAATCCCGCGACGATCATGACGGACCCCGTTATGGCCGATCATACTTACATTGAGCCTCTGACTATCGACCGTGTGGCGGCTGTTATCGAAAAAGAACGGCCAGATGCGTTGTTGCCCAATTTGGGCGGTCAAACTGCGCTCAACCTAGCTTCTCAGCTCAATAAGGCCGGAATCCTAGAAAAATTCCATGTCGAAGTAATCGGCGTGGACCTGGATGCTATTGAACGTGGAGAAGACCGTATTGTCTTCAAGGAAACGATGAACAAAATCGGCGTGCCGGTCGCAGCCTCTGAGCCTGTGTATTCTGTCGAAGAAGCTGAAAAGGTCGCTGCTAAATTGAGTTATCCAGTAGTGTTGCGTCCTGCCTATACGATGGGCGGTACTGGTGGCGGCATTGTGTACAATGTGGAAGAATTGCGCGAGGTTGTAACTCGTGGTTTAGCTGCGTCTTTGATTAATCAAGTACTTGTGGAAGAATGCGCTTTGGGGTGGGAAGAACTAGAACTTGAAGTGGTCCGTGATGCAAAAGGCCAGAAAATTACCGTATGTTTCATCGAAAATGTCGACCCCATGGGGGTGCATACGGGAGATAGTTTTTGCGTAGCCCCTATGTTGACTGTCCCTGAAGAGGTTCAACTGCAACTTCAGGACTATTCTTACCGCATCCTCGATGCTATCGGCGTGACGGGGGGAACGAACGTGCAATTCGCTTACAACCGTCAAGACGGCCGGATTATCGTCATCGAGATCAACCCGCGTACATCGCGTTCATCTGCTTTGGCTTCCAAGGCTACAGGGTTCCCAATCGCTGCGGTATCGACTCGCCTGGCAGTTGGCGTAACTCTTGATGAAATGCATTACTGGCGTAAGGGCTCATTGGATCAGTACGAACCCTATGGCGATTACGTGGTCGTCAAATTCGCACGGTGGGCATTTGAAAAATTCCCGCAGGCGGCTGACAAATTGGGAACCCAAATGAAGGCTGTAGGCGAAGTGATGAGCATTGGCAAAAATTTCAAAGAGGCTTTCCAAAAAGCAATCCGTTCCCTGGAAATCGGACGGAGTGGCTTGGGGCGTGTGCCTGCAATGATGGCGCAGAGCGAGGCCGAACTGAAATCCAGTATCATGTTTGGCAATAGTCAGCGTTTCTTCCAAATTTACGAATTGCTCTTCCGGGGATGTGCGGTAGATGAAATTGTCAAATTGACTAGCATTCACCCATGGTTTATCGGTCAAATGAAAGAATTGGCTGACCTTGACAAGAGTTTGAATGAAACGAGTTGGTATACATTACCTCTTGAGACTCTCCGCGAGGCTAAAAAGACTGGGTTCTCAGATAAGTATTTGGCTCAGGTCTTCCATGTTGACGAACGCTTGGTGCGCGAACGCCGAGTAGAGGCTGGCATCATTGCTTCATATCACGTTGTGCCTGTCAGCGGTTTCGAAAATGCCGAGTACTATTATTCATCGTATGATGGCAGCCCTGACGAGGTACCGGTGTCGCCTCACAAGAAGATTTTAATCTTGGGTGGAGGCCCTAACCGTATTGGGCAGGGGATAGAATTTGACTATACTTGCGTGCATGCGGCGTTTGCTCTGCGAGAGGCGGGGTATGAGTCTATCATGATCAACTGTAACCCAGAGACTGTCTCGACAGATTTCGATACGGCCAACAAACTTTATTTTGAGCCTGTGACGGTGGAAGATGTGTTGACCATTTACGAAAAAGAGAAGCCAGATGGCGTGATTGTGCAGTTCGGTGGGCAAACTCCTCTGAATATTGCTCAAGCCCTTAAGGATGCTGGTGTAAAAATCTTGGGAACTCAACCAGAGGGCATTCGCTTGGCGGAAGACCGCGAATATTTCCGCGAACGTATGATTGCTCTGAACATTTTGCAGCCAGAAAGCGGAACGGCTCGGTCTCTGGAAGAAGCTGTCGCTTTGGGTAGCCGGATTGGGTACCCGGTGATGGTTCGTCCTTCGTTTGTTTTGGGTGGGCGTGGAATGGAAGTGATTTACGATGAAGCCTCGTTGCGTAAATATGCAGTAGAGGCTATTAAAGTTAGCCCAGAATATCCAATGTTGATCGATCGTTTCCTCGACAATGCAACAGAAGCAGAAGTCGATGCCTTGGCCGATGGTACGGATACGTTTGTAGCGACTGTTATGGAGCACATCGAATTGGCTGGTATCCACTCAGGCGATTCGGCTTGTTCCATTCCTCCGCTTTCTATCCCCGAGAAACATATCCGCACGATTGAGGAATATGCAGCTAAAATTGCAAAAGATTTCCAGGTACACGGGATTTTGAATGTGCAGTTTGCTATTTGCGACGACGAGGTTTACATCATCGAGGCCAATCCGCGTGCCTCTCGTACGGTGCCGATTGTTTCGAAAGTAACTGGTATCCAGTTGGCTCGCCTGGCTACGAAAATTATGCTTGGCGATACGTTGAAGCATTTGGGGGTTTCCCACAAATCGACTCGTTTCATCGGTGTGAAGGAAGCTGTATTCCCCTTCAACATGTTCCCGGAAGTTGACCCTGTTTTAGGACCAGAAATGCGTGCTACTGGCGAAGTGCTCGGGGTTGCGGAAGACTTCGGAATGGCTTATTACAAGGCTCAGGAAGCAGCTGGTTGTATGTTGCCTACTTCGGGCAAAGTGCTCCTGACGGTGTCAGATCGCGCCAAAAAGGACATCACGTCTATTGCTTCTGATCTGTTGGATCTGGGCTTCAAGTTAGTAGCAACCGAGGGTACGGCACGTTGTCTGCGAGAATCTGGTATTGAAGCCGAGCCTATCTTGAAACTTCACGAAGGTCGGCCTAATCTGGCTGATATGATTAAGAATCGTCAATTTGCATTGATCATTAATACGCCTGCCGGACGCGACAGTAAGATTGATGACTCGTATATTCGCATGTTGGCGATTAGATACCGTTTACCGTACATGACGACGATTGCTGCTGCTCGTGCAACGGTGGCTGCTATCCGCTCAGCTCAGACAGAAACCTGTTTGCCCAAGTCCCTGCAAGAATACCACGGGTTAGATTGACCTTGTTTAGGGCACCCATCAGGATAGGCGCTCTTACGTATTTCTCGTTGAGTTCTATGATCTCCCCCCGATCTTGGGATAACCAGGATCGGGGCTTTTTGTGTGAAAAAATTACTAACGGGCGATGGCTTCCCTAATTGAGCAATTCTTCTTGATTCCTACAGGGGTGAGCATTGCTTCTTGTACGAAATGGATGACATTCTGAAACGTAATTTTCCACGACTTGGGGTTTGGGGTTGATCAACAAAGGTAGATGATTTATACTAATAACTATCAGGTTCTCTTTAATTGTCTCCGATCTATGAAACTCAGTAATGAACAGGCTGCTCGCGCATTAGAAGAAATCCAAACTACATGGGATGCTCTTCTGCAAAATACGAAAAATGCATCTCAAGAACTCGACGATACCTTCAAAAGGATCCATCAAAGTATTCTCCGCCAAATTCATCAATTCGGTTCTGGTCAGACTATCCTTGTCACGGCAGGCATGCTCAAATCCGGCAAGTCGACTCTCGTTAATCTTTTAGCCCGAAATAAAAATCTATCGCCAATCGGTTATGGCGTCGACACAACGCGTCGCCCTGTCCTTATCCGCGAGCCTGATAAAGACCCCCAATATGCTCAAACTGGTGTCATTGAAATTTATGACGCACCGGTGATTACGGAAGGAGAAAACGCCAAACGAGAACGAGATAAACGCATTCAACTCATCATCGATAAAATCAGAGGACTTGAAACTGAGCAGACGATTAAGCCTCGTTTGGTGGAACTTAATGATAAAAATTTGAAATTCGCACTTTGTACTCCACCCAATAATTCCAATGGTGTTTTACAGGGAGAACCGCTTTTGATCGTGGTGAGGCCTGGCCTTTCACAAAATGAATCTGATAAGAGCCCTTTGTTGTCAGAAGAAGGGGGAGAAGGGGTTCTTGGTTATATTTTCGATATGCCTGGCTTGGACTCGACAAATGCTAGCGTGGCTGTAAATACAGATGATTATTCGGCCTTTATCCGCGAAAGCGATATGCTTTTGTTCATCCAAAGTACTGTTGCTCCGTTGAACAAACAGGCTGTGGAGGTCCTCAAAAAAATCAGAGATCAAATCCCGCAAGCGGCGTTTCGTGTAATTCAGAATTTCATTGATGGGAAATATTGGATCCATGACGATTACAAAAAGAAGGATATCAACCGTCAATTGGAAACGACGAAACAAGAAATCCGCAATCTGTTAGGCGAACCAATCGAACCTGCGGTCGTTAATTTAGGAAAGGCTTACGATGGGTTGTTTACGAACTCGAATCATCTCCAGGAGGATGCCCAAAAGTTGATCTCAGAATCGGGCTATCTCGAAGAAGAGCAGCAACTGTGCAGCATGCTCAAATCTTGTGGCGAAAAATTGCGTTTAGATGCGTGTACCAAGAGATTGGCTTATGCCGTTCAAGAAAATAAAAAGGAGCTCGCTAGAGAACGTGACGGCTGTTCCCGAAAAATTGAAGCCATTAAAAAGACGATGAAACACTGGGCGAATATTAGAAAAAATCTCGAAACTCAGCTCGATCTGAGGCTTGCGGGTATTTCTCGCCGGTTTATCTTGTCTGATAGCATGAAAGATAAATTGAATAACTGCATTGATGAAGTGATCGATGAATGTTCTCAAGAAAATTACAAGAAACTTGGAGAGGCTAAAGTTAAAACGAGCGATATCAATGAATTCCTCTCTGTATGCAGTAAGCGAAGCCTTGATAAGATCAATCAGATCCTAAAATCTTGCAACCTAGAAAATTTGATCGTTCAAATGGACGAAGTTTCATCTAATGCGGTACAGCTTGTTAAAGATCACTTGGACAAAATATGTGAACGCATCAATGAGAAAATGGAGCCAGAAAACGAGCAGCATACCATGTACCAGCAGCTCTTCCCCAATAAAATTTCAATTCCATTTCGTAGCGATCAATTCCAATTCGATTCTCTCAATCTTTCCCTGGTGGAATGGAGGTTTACTAAATACGAGCAAGAGTACTATCTGCCTTGGATTTTCTTCCATTGGTTCGAGAAAAAACGTAAAATTAATCGGGAAAACCCTGATTGGATGAAGGATTTACAATTAATGCGTAACGAATACATCCAGCAGATAGAAAACAAAATGAATACACAAATCAAAGATTGGATCAATTCCAGGGTGTCGGCTGTCCTTCACCAATTCTTTGATGGACGTATTCAACAAACGATCGAATTCGAAAAACAGGAAAATGTTGCCTTAGAGTCGATTACTCACGATCAAAAATGCATTGACGACTACGATGGCGCATTGGATAAGATATCAGCTAGTTTGACGAAAATTTAGGGATGCATGTCCTTTCTTCCTGGTCGCGTATAGAGGTCTGGCTGGAGTGTTCTTAGCCATACCACGATGGGGATGGTCTTTCGTAGAATGAGTCTATAACCACCAGAGGCGGTAAAAGGAGGGGGCTCGGTTAAATGAACGTCGTAATGGCAAGATCAATATCCACTAAAAAACTCATGCGAGACCAACTATTGTCTAGTCCCGCATGAGCTTGAGGCTAAGGGAGTTCCCCTTTTACTGCTTCAGCTATAGATCAGTGTTTAATTGCTTGGGGTGTGACGATTTTTGTTTCGCCGTTGACGGTCAATTTTACGGGGCGCTTAAAGGGAGAGGAGAGGGTATAACCTGTAACCTTGCCATCTTCCCATGTGAAGCTGACTGTAATATTGCCACGTGCCTTCAACCCCGTGACAGAACCATTGGGCCATGATTTGGCTGGCGCTGGCAAGAGAGAAATCTCTGGCATTTTAGTAAAGTCCCCAGTGTGGGATTGCACGAACATTTCACACATTGCGCCAGTGATGCCATAAGTCCCGTCCATTTGCATAGGCGGGTGATTGGCCAACAAATTGGGCAAGAGGTTATGTTGGAGCAATCCAGCAATCATATCGTGAGCACGGTCGCCTTCTTTGAACCGAGCCCAAAGGGCTGTCCTCCATGGCCATGTCCATGAACGTCGACTGTCTCCGACTGTCCCTCTCCATTCCAGAGATTTTCTGGCGCCTTCGGCGAGTTCGGGCGTTTTTTCAATGCTAATGGAGTTACCTGGGTAAACGGCATAGAGATGCGAGGTGTGACGGTGCTGAGTTTGCGCAATACGGTCGATCATCCATTCCTGAAGGTTCCCTTCCTTACCTAGTTTGGGCCCAGCGAGACGATTCTTCTTTTCAGCAAGATTTTGAGCAAATTTTGAATCTGCATTTAATACGCGAGAAGCCGTGATTGTGTTAGCAAAAACATCGTCAATCAACTGTTGGTCATGTGAAACTCCGTCTTCTCGAGGGCCATGTTCAGGAGACCAACCGTTGGGGGCTACCAGAGTACCGGCTTTGATGCCTTTGAGATCGCTGAGGTTGGCCTTGGGATCGCTCGTAAAGAATCCCTGGCCGTCGGCGCCAAGTTCCTTGAGATTATCTTCCCAGAATTCACAGACTTCCTTCATGATTGGGTAGGCTGTTTGGGCTAGATATTGTTGATCGCCGGTAAAAGCAAAGTGCTCCCAGAGGTGACGTGCATACCAGGCGTTTGAGGGGATATTCCAAGCCCAGGCATTGCCGCCATAGATGTTTTGCGAGGTTCGCACGGTCCATCCCCGAGTTTGTTTGCCGGAAGTTGGCTTGAAATGTTGGGCGGTAGATTGGCGCAGTGGCTCCTGCATGGCATCAATGAAATGAATGAATGGTAGGTGGCATTCTGAGAGATTGGCTGGCTCTGCTCCCCAATAACACATTTGAATATTGATGTTGCTGTGGTAATCGCTTGCCCAGGGAGGACTGACTTTGTCGTTCCAAAGCCCTTGGAGGTTAGCCGGCAGATTGCCTCGAGATCCAGAGATAAGCATGTAACGACCGTATTGAAAGAGGGTCTCTTCCAGATCTGGATCACTGGTTTCAGCTGTATAGAGTCTGCTGCCTGGTTCTTTTGCTTCGTGTTGGGCCTGATAGGTGCGATAGGCGGCTAATCGTTGATCAGTTGGCTGGTTGGCAATTGAAGCTTCAGTGGCCCCTAAGTCGAGGCTGACCCGATTGAACAAGGATTGATAGTCTTTGATATGAGCTGCGCGAATTTCTCCGATGGGTAACTGCAACGCTTGATCCAAAATCTTGGCATTCTTTTGGTGAGGAGAAATTTCCGATTTCCAATTTTTACTGAAATCCATCGCGTAGTCTGTTGCCAAAGAAATGATGATCGTGTAGGAATCGGCCCCAGACACGGTCAATTTGGGTAAAACCTTGCGATCGCACTGGGGGATGTTATGGGAATAAGTTACCGGAATCTCTTTGGAACCACCAGAAGCTTTGACTGTCCCTCCCTGCGCAATAATAGCTAATCTTCCCTCGAATTGTTCTCCATTAGCAAGGGTCCCCGACAAAATCAATTGATTGCCTTTGGCGGCGATGCGCGTAGTGTGGTTGGGCTTTAACACAATATCGGCATTGAGTCTGCCTGCCTGGCTGGCTTTACAAGACATGACGATGACCTGATGGGGGTAACTGGCAAAAACTTCTCGTTCGAATTGAACCCCGTCAACCACATACGACGTGCGAGCTATGCCGTCGACAAGAGAAAGACTGCGCTGGTAATTTTTGGGTGAGCTTTGGTGCTTGAAATCAACAAGCAAGTCGGCAAAAGGCTGAAAGGCCCCCATGTTGTTTTGATCAGCTGTAGGTCCATAATTGTAAGCTTCTGTCGAAACTTGGCCTCCTGTCCATAGGCTGATTTCGTTCAGGGCTAAACGCTCTATGGGATACCCGCCGAAAACCATGGCCCCAATGCGCCCGTTACCCACAGGGAGAGCTTCCGATTGCCATGGGTCGCCATCGCTATTGCTCGCTGCCTGAAAGTAAGAGGTGATGATCGATTCGTTGGAGTAGAGTTTGGCTGGTTGCCGATACCAGAGATAATTGGATGAAGGCGGAGTTGGGCTTGCTGCGTAGACGTGAGAGACACCGCAAAGCGCTAACGTAAGTAATGAAAGAGCGGAAATATTCATGCCGGGCAACAATACGCGCGTTTGCTTGCAAGTCTTTCAAGGAATCGCAGCATGATCAACATGTTGATGAGCAGGCTCGCTACATGACTTTCTATGTGTTTTCATTTATAATAACTCTAGTATGGGGTTATTGCATGTTTACATTGATCATTTTAGCCTTCTTAGGGTGATGGATGAATTTGTTAAATTGCTGAGGATGAGTTTTGTTTAATAGGTCGTGAAAATTTGTGTTCGATAGGTGGGTTGTCGGAAGATTACTCTTGTCCGGATCGTGTGGAACCGTTAGCGTCATTGGCATGACGAACCAGTGCGACAGGCTTGAGTATTTGAATCGGGAAATAAAGCAGAGAATTATCATTCTCGATGGAGCTTTAGGAACTAATATTCAACGCTTTGGTTTGACGGAAGATGATTACCGGGGAGAACGTTTCTCAGATAGAATCCAGTATCCTAAAGAGTTGAAAAATAACAATGACATCTTGGTGTTAACTCGCCCCGATGTCATTCGCTCAATTCATGATCAGTTCCTGAATCAGGGTGTCGACATCGTCGAGACGTGTACGTTTGGAGCAACTGTTATCGGACAACACGATTATTTTTGGAATGAAACGCCAGAAGGCGGCAAGCCGCGCCCAGAATGGTTCCATAAGATGGTAGAGGACGAGTCGTTCCGCGCGTTGATTCGCGATATGAATTTGGCTGCCGCGCGAATTGCTAGGGAGGCTTGCGAAGCGGCTGAGCTGAGGGACGGCAGACCGCGTCTGGTGGCCGGATCGATTGGGCCTATGCCAGTTACAGCCTCTTTGTCGCCAGATGTGAACGATCCCGGATTCCGCGCAGTAGGGTTTGAGGAATTGCGTCTTGCCTACCGCGATCAGGTCGCAGCGCTGGTGGAAGGTGGGGTCGATATTTTGTTGTTAGAAACGATTTTCGATACATTAAATGCAAAAGCTGCTTTGTTTGCGATCGATGAGCTTTTCGAAGAACACCAGGACTGGAGGCGCCCAGTGATGATTTCTGTGACAATTACCGACAAAGCGGGCCGAACATTGTCTGGGCAAACAATTGAGGCGTTTTGGAATTCGATCCGCCATGCACGGCCTTTTTCGGTGGGGATTAATTGTGCGCTGGGTGCCGAGTTGATGTTGCCTTTTGCAAGGGATCTCGCAAGTTTGGCTGATTGTTGGGTGTCGTTCTATCCGAATGCTGGATTGCCAAATCCGCTGAGTCCTAATGGGTATGATCAATCTCCCGAAGATATGGCGCACATGATGCGGCAGTATGCAGCAGAGGGCTTGCTCAATATTGTCGGAGGGTGTTGCGGTACGACGCCGGAACATATTGGTGCCATTGCTAAGGCGGTGCAAGGGATGGCGCCGCGCGTGCCTCGCCAGCAATCTCCTGCATTGCGTCTTGCTGGGTATGAACCATGTAATCATTCTCGCGATAAGAATACTCTATTTGTCGGAGAACGTTGTAATGTTGCCGGTTCCCCTAAATTTGCTCGTTTGATTCGTGAGGGCCTATTGGATGAAGCGATGGTTATTGCGAGGCAGCAGGTGGAAAATGGCGCATTGGTCCTAGATATTTGTTTTGACGATGGATTGATCAATGGGGCGGAGACAATGGTGCGTTTTTTGAATCTGCTCGGCGCTGAGCCCGATATTGCCCGGGTTCCGGTTATGATTGATTCATCTCGCTGGGAGGTCCTTGAGGCGGGTCTGCGGTGTTTGCAAGGGAAGGGAATCGTTAACTCTATTTCTCTGAAAGAAGGCGAAGAGGAATTTCGTCGTCGAGCCAAGTTGATTAGAAGGTATGGCGCCGCTGTCGTCGTCATGTGTTTTGATGAAAATGGCCAGGCTGTGCATGTGGACGATAGAATTCAGGTCGCTTCTCGCGCTCACAAGATTTTGGTCGACGAGATTGGGTTCCCGGAGGAAGATATCATTTTTGATCCCAATGTCCTGACTGTAGGTACTGGCATGAGCGAACATGCCAATTATGCCCGCGATTTCTTTGAAGCGACTGGGTGGATTGCTCGGCACTATCCAGAGGCGCATATATCGGGGGGTATTTCCAATGTTTCGTTTGCTTTCCGTGGCAACAATCCTGTGCGTTCTGCGATGCATTCTGCATTTTTGTATCATGCAACACATCAGGGGTTGGATATGTGTATTGTCAACGCGGGGATGCTGGAGGTTTACGATGAAATCCCCAAAGAACGCCTCGAGTTGATCGAAGATGTGTTGTTGAACCGACGAGAAGAGGCTACAGAACGATTGACAGAGTATGCCGCCAAACTCTTAGCTGAGAAACAACTTCAACCCGGTATTGCTGCTTCCCCTGATCGCTCAAAATTGGCGTGGCGCGAGCTCCCTGTAGAACAACGCCTTGAGTATGCGCTGGTGAAAAGTGTTGCTGATTATATTGAGGATGATGCAGAAGAGGCATTCCGCAAGCTGGGGTCTGCTCTTGCGGTTATCGAAGGCCCTCTGATGGAGGGGATGAAGAGTGTTGGCAAGTTGTTTGGTGATGGTAAAATGTTTTTGCCTCAAGTGGTGAAAAGCGCTCGCGTGATGAAATTGGCCGTGGCTCGCTTGACTCCGCTGATGCAGCAAGGCGAAACTCAGGGCTCTTCCCAATCTGCCGGACGTGTCCTGTTGGCTACCGTCCGGGGAGATGTCCATGATATCGGCAAGAATATCGTTGGCGTGATTCTCGGCTGCAATGGATTTGAAGTCGTAGACATGGGGGTGATGGTCCCATGTGAACAAATTCTCGATAAGGCTGAGGCTATCCAGGCAGATGTTGTCATGCTGTCTGGTTTGATCACTCCATCATTGGAAGAGATGGCGCACGTGGCGGCTGAGATGGAACGCCGGAGCATGAAAATCCCGTTGATGGTTGGGGGGGCAACGACGTCTGCCTTGCATACGGCATTGAAAATCGCAACTCAGTATTTGCAACCAGTTGTGCATACAGAAGATGCTTCACAGGTGGTGCCTGTGCTGAATTCATTGTTGGGGAGTGACCGCGAACACTTTATCCAGCAATTAAACGAAAAACAAACTGCCCTGAGAAATAAACAATCTGGCCGAACCGGGAAGACTCTTGTCAGTTTATCGGAGGCTCGGGAGCATTCTTGGGCTAATGGGTGGAATTGGGATGATTATGTCCCTCCTGTCCCCCAATTGACTCAAACAATAGGTATTGTAACGTCAAGAGCCGATGAAACATGGCCGATCGGCGACTCGCTAGTTGCGCGTGGGAATAGTGTTTATGTGTCCCTCGACGAATTGATCCCTTTGATTGAATGGTCTAGGTTTTTGAGCGTGTGGGGGCTCAAAGGCGTTTGGAATCGACTCAAAGGTGAATTCCGTTGCGATGAAGAAAGCAAAGCTGAAACCGCGAATACGATCTATCAGGATGCACAACGCTTCTTGGAATTGGCTGTTAGTGAAAAACGATTGTTCATCCGAGGGGTGATGGGAATATTCCCGGCCAACCGAGAAGGCGATGATTTGCTTGTTTGGAAAGATGAAAATCGGAACGAGCGGTTATGTACGCTTTACACACTGCGTCAACAATCGGAAACCTCCAAGAAAGTCTATTGCGCATTAGCAGATTACGTGGCCCCGGTTGGTAGAAATGATTACTTGGGGGCCATGGCGGTTAGTATCCATGGATCTCGACGTTGGGCTGGAGAATTAAATAACCAAGGCGATCCATACGGCGCGTTGATCGTTGCCGCCTTAGCCGATCGCTTGGTGGAGGCCTTAGCTGAAACGATTCATGCTAAGATGCGTCGCCTTTGGGGAATTGCTGACCAAGAGGGAATTCGCCCTGCTTGTGGTTACCCATCTCAGCCAGATCATAGTGAAAAAGAAACGGTTTTTAATCTTTTACATGCCCGGGAATTGGCCGGTATGGAGCTCTCTGAATCGTACATGATGATTCCGCCTGCCTCGGTATGCGCCCTTGTGTTCTCACATCCAAAAGCTCGCTATTTTTCTGTTGGCCCTATTGGAGAAGATCAAATGAAGGACTACGCGAAGCGAAAGCATATCCCTCTGGATAAAGCTAGTTCTTTGTTGGGTCTCTGAGTCCATGGAAACGTGGGGGAAATATAGATTATGTCTCCCCCTCCATGAGTGCCGGAGATTTGTTGCGATTGTCCCCCAATGACTTCTCCGAGCGATCTCCTTGTACCTCAAATCAAGTGGAAAACCTTTTCCATAGACAATGAAAACGGCTCCCTGCTGAATGGCAAAGGAGCCGTTGAATGATGAAAGAATGGGCCAATACTACGAACCTGAATGACCCGACATTGGCCTGTAATTAGCAAACGCCTTGGTCGATCATCGAATCAGCTACTTTCACGAAACCAGCGATGTTGGCGCCGATAACGTAGTTGATGAAGCTCTTATCCGGACCAAATTCCTTGGCGTGCGCGTAGGCATTGTCATGAATGTTCTTCATGATGCCATTGAGTTTGTGATCAACTTCTTCGCGTGTCCAGGAAAGCCTCATACTGTTCTGAGACATTTCTAACCCAGAGGTGGCGACACCGCCTGCGTTGGCTGCTTTGGCGGGACCGTAAAGAATCTTGGCTGTGAGATACGTATTGATGCCATCGAGGTTAGTTGGCATGTTAGCCCCCTCGGCGACAAGCCGACAACCATTGGCTATTAAGGCCTTGGCTGCAGCACCGTCGATTTCATTTTGCGTGGCAGACGGGAAGGCGCAGTCGCATGGCACATTCCACGGACGCTCGCCCTCGAAATATTGCGCTTTCGGGAATTGAGCGATATATTCTCTAATGCGACCGCGGCGAACATTCTTCAGTTCCATGACCCAAGCCAGTTTCTCCGAATCAATCCCATCAGGATCATAGATATAACCGTTGGAGTCGGACATGGTCACGGGTTTGGCTCCTAGTTGGTTGAGCTTTTCAACGGTATACTGGGCTACGTTGCCCGACCCAGAAACCAAACAGACTTTCCCTTCAAGATCATCCTGGCGAGTTGCCAACATATTCTGGGCAAAATACACGGTACCGTAACCAGTTGCTTCTGGACGAATCAATGACCCTCCCCAGTTCAGGTTCTTACCTGTAAGCACTCCCGTAAATTCATTGCGGAGTCTCTTGTATTGACCAAAAAGATAACCGATTTCACGCCCTCCAACGCCAATGTCGCCCGCTGGCACGTCTGTGTTGGCTCCAATATGGCGATAGAGCTCGGTCATGAAACTTTGGCAAAAACGCATAACCTCGCGGTCGCTTTTGCCTTTAGGATCAAAGTCCGATCCGCCTTTGCCTCCTCCCATGGGCAGGGTGGTTAACGAATTCTTGAAAACTTGCTCGAATCCTAAAAATTTTAAAATGCCCAAATTGACACTCGGGTGAAAACGAAGACCGCCCTTATAAGGCCCAATGGCACTGTTGAATTCAACCCGGTAACCTCGGTTCACTTGTACTTTACCTGCATCGTCTACCCATGGCACGCGAAATAAAATCGTCCGCTCCGGTTCAACAATGCGTTCGAGAATCGCATTGTCTTCGTATTTGGGCGATGAGGCCAATACGGGTTCTATGGTGCTTAGTACTTCTTGCACCGCTTGAAGAAATTCAGGCTCATTCGCGTTCTTCGCACGAACGCTCTCCAACACTCTCTGGGAATATGTTTGCGACATTGTTTCGTTGCTAGTAGGTTGATGATCTTTCCTCGCCCGATTTTATGAAATTACCGACCCCGGCGTTTCTCTTCCATCGCGCGGCAAACTCTCTTTACCAACTTTCCTGCCCCCGACAAGCCCTTTCACGTGATCTTTTCAAAAGGGGTCAGATCAAAAATCAAAAATATATTTTCTTGCTTTGATTTTTGATCTGACCCCACCGACCTCTCGCGCGGACCTAAGCTTAAGTCGGCCTGTCATGGTACGGGAGATGATGAGTGAGTAGGGTCATTAGTGAGTTTCTGGATCCAAGCATGGACTTTCAGGTCGTCTGTTTCCATTTTTTTGGCCCGAGTAAGGAGTGTGCCTAGGGATCCTGGAATACCCATGTGAAGGCGTTTGGATATCCAGGCATAGGGCACTAGCGTAGCCCGACGAACGGCGAGAGCGATGATGAGTTTGGAGGGATGGCTAAAGGGCATGGTAAGGAGTTCATCTTCAGTGACGCCGAAAGCACGGAGACCTCGGACGACGATGCGTTCTGCAAGCAATTCTCCGATTTCTCCACGATACGAGATGGAGTTTCCAGGTTGGCGTTTAGCAAGAGAGGGAATGATCTCAATGATTCGTTTCCTGAAGGCGCTGGAGCCATAGCACCAGCCGCGCTGGACTGTACCAGGGCCGACGTGCCCGACGGGGAGGAGAGATCGTTCATCCATGAGTTCGGATTCATAGCGCCCGAGAAGGTGGTCGTAGTATTTCTTGCGCCCTTGCGGTGTATCGTCGCACCCGAAGGCTTTGAGCCCTAGCTCTGGGTGGATCCACTGAGCGCGTTTGCCGGGTTCAGACAACCATTCTTGTAAACTTGTCCAACGGTTCCCGGTCAGGAAAGTTTGGCTGCGCACAAGCCCAGAACGTGCGGGATTGAGGTGAATATAGTCGATAATCGTGGAAAAATAATGAGCATTATCGGCTTCCACTAACATAGATTTATAACGCCCGGCAAACACATGTCCACTCAATCCATGCCTTCTATTAAAACGAGTGGAATAAGTTGTCTGTAACCACTTCATCCCATCAACTAAATTGGCGTGCTGGGTTCGGAAAAGTACATGATAATGGTTGCTCATGAGGGCATAGGCATACACTATCCATTGGCTGCGTTCGGCAACTTCCTGGAATGTTCTCAAAAACAGTTCCCTGTCCTCGTCGCTTAAAAAAATATCTTCTTTTCGGTTCCCAAGACTCTGAACATGGTAGACTGCTCCCGGGTATTCAATTCGTAAGGGACGGCTCATGAATCTATCATGCAACGACTTCTACAAAATGCAATATTTTTGATTTTTGAATTGACCCTTATCGAATGGCGAAAAGTGATTTTTTTTTGTCATGTAAGTTAAGGTGAGTGGAGGGACGGGGAAGTTTCTCCTTTACGAGAGAGAAAGGAATGGGTAGAACCCGTTTGCCGGTTAGGTTTGGGCGGTCGCTGTATAGTCCTTTGGGGCGATATAGAGGAAAGTCCGGACATCGCAAGGCAGCGCGTCCTGTGAAAATGGGAGACGGAACCTTCAAGGGTTCTGGACGGCTAGTGCCACAGAAAACAAACCGCCAGAGAGCAATTTTTGGTAAGGGTGAAAAGGTGAGGTAAGAGCTCACCGCTCTTAGGGCAACCGAAGAGGCATGGTAAACCCCGCGTGATGCAAGACAAACAGGGGAAGAGTTGCCTGCTCGTTGGATCCCCGGGTATTAGTTGCACCTTGTCTTCCCAAAAGATGAGGCGCTAAGAGTTAAAGGCTCTTGGTGAGAAAAATGGCCGCACAGTCCCCGTAAGGGGGCGGACAGAATCTGGCTTATAGAACCTGACCGGCATTGAAATAATTGCGAAAGAAAGGAAAAAGATGGCCCTTAAGTTGCGAAGGCGTTGGAGATCGATGGGGAGACTAATCTTCGGCGCCGCGTTGTTGTTCGTGTTGGCGGTGGGCTGGGGGTGGATCTCCTCGTTATGGGTGCGAGTGGATACGGTGACGTGGATTGTGCCGGAGTGGAAAAATGCGGCGATGTCGATGCGCTTAATCATTGTATCTGATCCGCATTGGAAACCTGGGGACGGAGAGAAAGTGCAAAAATTGGTGGAAAGTCTAAATGCTGAGGAGGTTGATGCCGTGTTGCTGTTAGGCGATTTCCCGTACGGCAATGATTCGCAATCAGGCATGGATCCTAAACAATATGCGGCTCTTTTGAAGAAGTGCCGACATCCAATGTATGTGGTATTGGGAAATCATGATTCGTTGTATGGTTATGAGACGGTGCGCGATGCATTCCTTGCCGAGTCAATCCCCGTCCTCCAGGCTGAGTCGGTGATGTTGTACGGCGACCATGGGGAAACTTTGCAGCTGGGCGGGGTGGATGACATCCTGACTCGTCGAGATGATGTTCTGCGCCTCGGTGTCCCCAAGAGAAAACGAGCAGATGTCCCCTATATTCTGATGTCTCATACACATTACATCGCGTCGATCATCAAGCCCGAGTCTCGGCCTACTCTTGTCGTGAGCGGGCATACTCATGGCGGACAGATTTGTTTGCCTGGGGGTACCGCTGTCGGAGAATTAGTGGGCAATTTGCGCAGTGACGAAGTAATGTCGGGGTTGCAGTACGTTAAATCTCAACCTGTCCTTATTTCTCGGGGCTTAGGTTATAGTATTTTACCCATTCGGTTGTTTTGCCCGCCTCAGTTGATTATTTTGGAACTTAAAAGCGGTTCTGTAAAAGCATCGTAAACGCAAAAAAAACTTAACTTGGCGTGTCTGTCGTTCCCTGTAACATCCCAAGGAGAATAAGTTCATAGACATGTTGTAAATCTGTTTTGTGGAAGATTGAACAATGAATGTGTTGTAGTCTTTCTTATTTTTTGCCGGTGGAAGACTTTCAAATTGACAAAGGAAAATGAATAGGTAAGAGTGTTCAAGATTCTTTCCATTGTCGACTTTTATGAAAAGAAAGGAATTATCTCATTATTTTGTACGAGGCGGTACATTTGTATGGTTTCTCGTGATGATTTTGGTTGGCGCTATTATTTGGGGTGGAGTGAAGATTCATCAAGATAAAGTTATGAAGGAACGCCTGGCCTACGAAGAACGCCAACGCCAAATTCGTGAAAAAAATGCTAGGACTCTTGAAGAGAACGAGCGAAAAATGCAGGAAATAAAAGAAAAGCGAGAAGCCGAACGCGCTCGTAAACAACAAGAAAGAGAAGAACTTCGCAAAAAACAGATTGAGGAACAGCGCAAGGCGGAAGAAGCCCAGCGTCGTGCAGCTGAAGAAGAAGAGGCCCGAAGACGTGCTCAAGAGGAGGCTGACCGCCAAAGAGAACAGAATCAGGAAGACGACACTGGCGATGGAGAATCTCCAGATCCAAGTGAAATCAAAAGAGATTCTGTTTTCCCTGATCCTGTTAAAAATCCTTTGCCTGACTTGAGTGTCTACGACCCCAAGTCGAAAGACGAAATCCCAATGGATGAAGATAAGGTCATCGGCAAGTGGTCTTGGGAATCTGCTGAAAAATACGATCTGCCTGATTTCCCAACTGAATCAAGTAAATGGAAAGACCGTAGCCAGGCTATTGCTATGGCGGAGAAATACGAAAAGTGGCGAAAAGAAGATTCAAAAATCAAGGCTAGCCCGTCTGCTAAAGATTTCCCAGGATTGCCCGAAGAAGGTGCTCCTTTAGTGACGAGAACAATTAAGATTGATTCTAATATTTCTGGATGGCACAGTACGGGACTGTATGCGCCGCCAGGGGCTCAGATTACGTTTTCCATTGGGAGCGGTCCTAAAGATAAATTGAGTGTGCGCATTGGGTGTCATACTGACAATTTGATTCACAAAGAGGTGAATCAATGGATGCGTTTGCCGATCATGGGCAATACCAAGCGAGTCGTTAGGGGGCATTTGAAGTTGGCGGATCCTTGCGGTGGCCTCGTTTACGTTTGCGTTGATGGGGGCATTAAAAGAGGACGGACGTTTTCTGTTAAGATTTCCGGGGCAACTCCAGCTCCATTGTACATCTTGGGTGAAACGACTCCTGAACAGTGGAAGAAACAACTTGAGGAAACCAAAGCGCCTTGGGGAGAAATTAGAACGCCTCGTCTTATCTTCACGATGCCGACGGAGTCTTTGAAAAAGTGTGAAAAAATCAAAGAAGTTGCCGAACTCCTTCAGAAATGTATGGCTTTGCAGGATTGGGTTGCTGGTTGGGATGAATTCCCGGATCGAATTAAGGCTCCGATGCGGTTTGTTGTAGACCGTCAGATTTCGATCGGCGCTGGGCACTCTGGTTATCCTGCTATGGGGTATATGGATTGGGATGATGCCTTGGTAGACGGTTCGATTCTCACTTCCGGCAGTTGGGGCCTCTGGCACGAACTGGGTCATAATCACCAGGGGGCTCCTTTTGCCATGGAGGGGCAGACTGAAGTCTCGGTGAATATCTTCTCCATGGTCTGTCAGGCTATGGGGGTCGGCATAAGCCCTACGGAAGTCCGTGGCATGTCTCCTGATTCGATGGCCCCGGGTATGAGTACCTATATCACGGATAAGAACCTGACGTATAATACTGCTGAGAATATTACTCAGTTGTTCCTATGGGGGGAATTGATGTATTATTTTGGCTGCGAATCATTCCGTAAAGTCAACCTCGAATACATCAAGCGCCCATACGACAATGGCACGACATCTGATAAGGAAAAATGGAATTGGGTGATGAAAACTTTTGGCAAAGTCCTCAAGAAAGACTTATCAATGTATTTTGAAGTTTGGAAGTTGCCCATCGACAAATCAACTCGCGGTCAGTTGAAAAAATGGGATCATTGGCAACCGATCAAGAACTATCCGGGTTATTACTACGGTCTTGATGAAGGTGAACCTCTTCCTGAAGGGGCCGTACAACCCCGGGAAGACGACTAACCCGTTTTTCGCCGGTAGCAAGTACGACAAGGAAAAACTAGATGGATTTTGTGGTTTTTCCTTGTCCTTTGTTGTCAAGAAGTTTTGTCCCCATTCTTCTTGTCAGAAGCATTTCAACAAAAACAAACGATTTAGTTGGCGAAATGTAAATTGAACATACCGACAGTGATTCTCTCGCCAAGAAACGTGCCTGAACTAAAGCATATCAGATATGTCAGACATATTGGAGAACGACCTTCTTCGCCTTTCGCCGGGGCTATTGGCCATCTTGCTCAAAGATCATACGATGAGCAGGGGCGAATCTGTGCGCAATATTTTTTGGGCAACTTCCGATTATGAACACCTCGGCGCCGGATATGGCTACAACGACCCGATCCTTCCGGAACTGATCACAGGGGAGAATAGTCAGGTCATCATGCCGCGCATCCTGAAACACAAAGATACCCAGTCGGCGCGTGTCCGAGACATGGCAGAGGTGTTCACGCCCTCGTGGGTGTGCAACGTACAGAACAACCTCATTGACGAAGCGTGGTTCGCTCGTAAGGACGTGTTTAACACGGAATATACCTCAGAGGATGGTACGCACGGATGGAAGATAAATCCGGACAAGATCACCTTCCCCGACGGGAAGACGTGGAAAGATTATGTCCGCGATACCCGGCTTGAAATCACCTGCGGCGAAGCTCCTTACATCGCCAGCCGCTACGATACCACGACGGGGGCGTCCATCCCTCTTGGCGAGCGCATCGGCCTGCTTGATCGCAAACTGCGTGTCGTCAGCGAGAATACAGACACCTCCGGCCAGTGGCTGGAAGCCGCCCAAGAAGCCTACAAAAGCACCTACGCTTACGAGTGGCAGGGCGATAGCCTGCTCATTGCTCGCGAGTCCATGCTCTATTCCTTCATCGAGTATTATCGAGCCAAGTTCGGTAAGGAGCCTTTGCAAAAATCAGTCAATTACATCGCCTACATCATCTCATGGAATGTCTGGCAGATGGACGGCCTGAAAGGCGTCGTTCCCGGGAGCTGCAAGGACAAGGTCCGCACAGAAATGTCTCTTTTCGGTGAGAGCACAGACGTTGTCACTCCTTGCGAAGGATGCCGCACAGACAACATCTTCAAGCACAACGGGACGTATTGCCTCATCAAGGACTGGTGGGCTAGAGACCCTCTGTCCGCTCGCAAAGGCAAGCGAATCCGATTTATCGACCTCCTGAAATGAATGCCTATGAAATACTTCTCTCCCCTGAAATTGAAGCTGATATACGTGTTCCGCATTAACGATGCCGATCACAAGGGCTGCTTGAAAATAGGCGAAGCCACCTGTGACGATGAGTGTGTTATTGGGCTGGCTCCAAACAGTAAGCCCTTGAACGAGGCCGCAAAGAAACGTATTAACCAGTATACGCAGACCGCTGGCATTCGTTATGAACTGCTCCACACAGAACTGACTCTGTACAATCGGGGCGGCCTGCGCTCGTTCAATGACAAGGAAATCCATGCCGTATTAGAGCGTTCCGGAGTCAAGAGGAAAGTTTTTGGCAAAGTAAAGCGAACCAACGAATGGTTCATCACCACCCTGGATGTCGTGAAACGCGCCATTGCCGCCGTCAAAGAGGGCAAGGAATCACTGTCGCCGGGCGAAGTGGCGCACGGGCGAAGCCCCATCATTTTCCGCCCCGAACAGCAGGAAGCCATTGACAAGACCAAGCGTCAGTTCAAGAAAGGTAACCAGATGCTTTGGAACGCCAAAATGCGTTTTGGCAAGACCTTATCCGCCTTGCAGGTGGTCAAGGAAATGGATTTCCGGAGGACGCTGATCCTGACTCACCGCCCTGTTGTGGACAGTGGATGGTTTGAGGATTTCGGCAAAATTTTCTACGACAGCACCAATTTTGCCTACGGCTCGAAGAACAATGGAGACAGCCATGAAAGTCTTGAACGGCGAACAAAAACTGGCGACCTGCATTATGTTTACTTCGCCTCCATGCAAGATTTGCGCGGCTCGGAACTGGTGGGTGGTAACTTCGACAAGAATGACAAAGTGTTCGCCACGCCTTGGAACTTGATTATCGTGGACGAGGCACATGAGGGCACACAGACAGAACTTGGCAAAGCGGTGATGGCGGAGTTGGTCAAGGTGGACACGAAGGTTCTCCGGCTCAGCGGTACGCCATTTAACCTGTTGGACGATTTCAAGGAGGACGAAATCTATACGTGGGACTACGTGATGGAGCAACGTGCCAAGCAGGAATGGGACAAGTCACACTTCGGCGACCCGAATCCTTACGCGCCATTGCCCGTTATGAATATTTATACCTACGACCTTGGTCGTTTGTTCAAGGAGTTTTCCGATGAAGACGTAGCATTTAATTTTCGCGAGTTCTTCCGGGTAAGTGAAGATGGTGGCTTTTCCCACGAACGGGATGTTTCCGCCTTCCTCAACCTGTTGACCAAAGAGGACAAGGGAAGCTGTTACCCTTTCGCTAGCGAGGAATACCGCAACATCTTCCGGCATACGCTGTGGATGCTTCCGGGAGTGAAAGAGGCTAAGGCGCTCAGTACGTTATTGCAGCAGCATCCGGTATTCCAGCATTTTACCATCGTCAATGTGGCGGGTAACGGCGATGAGAACGAGGAAAGCCGCGATGCCTTGGAGGCAGTAAACAACGCCATCGGTAAAGATCCTGAGGCGACTCGCTCCATCACCCTGTCCTGCGGCCGTTTGACCACGGGCGTAAGCGTTCCGGCCTGGACGGCCGTATTCATGCTGTCCGGTTCTTACAACACGGCGGCATCCAGCTATATGCAGACCATTTTCCGGGTGCAGACTCCTGCCACCATCAATGGGCGTGTGAAAGAACAATGTTACGTGTTCGATTTTGCCCCCGATCGCACCTTGCGTGTGCTTGCCGAGACCGCCAAGATTTCTTCCAAGGCGGGTAAGACCTCGCAGGACGATCGCAAGATTATGGGCGACTTCCTCAATTTCTGTCCGGTCATTTCCATCGAAGGTTCCCGGATGGACAAATTTGATGTGTCGCGTATGCTGGAAGAACTCAAAAAAGTCTATGTGGAGCGAGTGGTGCGCAACGGATTCGAGGACAACAGCCTTTACAACGATGAGTTGCTGAAGTTGGGCGACGTGGAATTGAAAGAGTTTGAAGACTTGAAAAAGATCATCGGCCAGACCAAGGCCATGCCCAAAACCAATCAGGTGGACATCAACAACCAAGGGCTGAATAATGAAGAATACGAGGAAAAAGAGAAGCTGGAGAAGAAACCCAAGAAAGAGCTGACCGAAGAAGAAAAACGCAGGTTAGAGGAACTGAAAAAGAAGACGAAGAATCGTGAGGCAGCTATTTCTATCCTCCGTGGCATTTCCATCCGCATGCCGCTGCTCATCTATGGGGCAGAATTGGACAACGAGGAAGAAGAAATCACCATCGACAACTTCGCCGAGAAGATTGACCCGCGCTCTTGGGAGGAATTTATGCCCAAAGGTGTGAGCAAACAGAAGTTCAACGCTTTCAAGAAATATTACGACCCAGACATCTTCCGGGCGGCGGGCAAACGCATCCGTGCGATGGTCAAGGCTGCGGACAGGCTGACTGTAGAAGAACGCATCGGGCGCATCACGGCCATCTTCAGCACCTTCCGCAATCCCGACAAGGAAACGGTGCTTACACCGTGGCGCGTGGTGAATATGCACTTGGGCGACTGCCTGGGCGGTTATAACTTCTTTGACAAATCATACGAGCATACCCTTGACGAGCCGCGTTTCATCGACCACGACCAAGTGACGGCTGATGTCTTCACGCCTAACGCCAAAATTTTGGAGATCAACTCCAAGTCCGGTTTGTATCCGCTTTACATGGCTTACGGCATCTATCGGGAGCGGCTGAAAGATTTGATTATTTCCGCTGATTCGTTGGAAGAACAGCAGGCTGTGTGGGATGAGGTTGTAGCGGAAAATATTTTCGTGGTCTGCAAAACACCGATGGCAAAGAGCATCACCAAACGGACACTCGTGGGCTTCCGTAAAACTAAAGTGAACACACGATATTTTGAGGATTTAATCAACCAAATTAAGAACAAGCCCCAGAACTTCATCGAAAAGATGGCAAAAGGACGCTCGTTCTGGAAAGCTAATGATGATGACAATATGAAATTCAATGCAATAGTGGGAAATCCACCGTACCAGGTTATGGATGGAGGGGCTGGTGCTTCAGCAAAGCCAGTTTACAACTTATTTGTGGATATTGCAAAGAAGCTAAAAGCAGAGTACATTAGTATGATTATGCCCGCACGTTGGTATGCTGGAGGAAAGGGATTGGATGAATTTAGGGATGATATGTTAAAAGACAAATCTATGTCCCTACTTGTTGATTATTTCGATGCGACTGATGTATTCCCTCGAATAGATATATCTGGAGGTATTTGCTATTTTTTGTGGGATAAAAATCATCAAGATAATTGCAGAGTCATTACAAGCAGGCAAGGAAAACGCAACGAATTGATTCGTCCTCTCCTTGAACAAGGAAACAATACTTTTATCCGTTTTAACGAGGCTGTATCAATCTTACGAAAGACATCTATTAGAGAAAATGATAATTTTTCTAAGTTGGTTAGTTCGCGTAAACCATTTGGAATAGCAACAGACGTTCAACTGTCACAACAGCAGATTGATAGCACTAAAATATACGCTTATCCCAATGATGGTTTTGTTAGACGCAATGAAGTAAAATCAAATATTGAATGGATTGACTGTTACAAGGTTTACATCTCTTACGCTTATGGAGAACGTGGTGATTTCCCCTATTTCGTTATAGGAAAGCCATTTTTAGGCGAACCCAACACTTGTTGTAGTGAAACCTATCTTGTAATTGCGCCTAATGAACAAATACAGTATTGTATGAATGTCATCAAATATCTTAAAACTAAGTTCTTACGCTTTCTTGTGTTGCTAAAAAAGAATACGCAACATGCAACAAGCAAAGTGTATGCATTTGTTCCGATTCAAAATTTCACCGTCAATAGCGATATAGATTGGAGCAAATCTATTCCCGAAATAGACCAACAGCTCTATATGAAATACCATTTAACCGATGAAGAAATTACATTTATTGAAAAGATGATAAAGCCAATGCAGTGATGAATTGAACAGGCTTACAGAATTAAGCTATTCGATTCCGGGCAGCGGTGGCGGTGACGATCCAGACACGCGACCTAGCTCGTCCGCCGCAGTCCCCCAAGTACCATGGCGAGTGGATCAAGTCCAGAATTAGCTGTATATCACGAACAATCATTATTTCTTCCACTCATCCAGGTGTGGAGGAAAGTATCACAGGTCGGAACATCTGACGTATTTTTTGTTAACGCCACACGCAGACGTTGACTTGTCAACCTCAGTTTTGATGGCTTTGTAGCCCCCCATAACACCATCACCGTAACAACATGAAATTCAATGCAGTAGTGGGCAATCCACCGTATCAAGAAATTGTTGAACAAAAGGAAAGTTCTAATGGGCAAAAAGTGAGTGTTAGCATCTTTCAATACTTCCAAATAATTAGTGAAAAATTAGGGAAATATACGTCGTTAATTTACCCCGGAGCAAGGTGGATTCATAGGTCTGGGAAGGGGTTGGAAAAGTTCGGATTAGCACAAATAAATGACAATCATTTAGCGTTGCTTGAATTTTTCCCTCGTTCAACTGATATATTCAAGGAGGTTGCCATTGCAGATGGTCTGTCTATCGTGTTGAAAGATATGACAAAAGCAGATCCAGGTTTTACATATCGCTATTCAAAGAATGGAAAAGTAATTTCTATCGATGCAGAGAATCCGGGCGATGATTTATTTTCACTCAACCCTAATAATAACGAGATTATTAGAAAACTGAATGAGGTTATTAAGAGATATGGATGTTTGCACGAGTCTGTCCTTCCTCGTAGTTTGTTTTCCGTGGAGAGTGATTTTGTTGAAAAGAACCCATCTCTCGTAAGAGAATATAATGATGGAGACTATTTTAATCCAGATACAGAAATCAAGTTGTTTACTAATGACAAGTCTGGGAAAAGTGGGCGTGCTCGTTGGTTTGTTGCCAACAAAAATGTCATTTCTTCCGGAAAGGAGTATTTAGGACGTTGGAAAGTCGTGGTTTCAAGCGCCAATGCCGGTGGACAAAAACGAAACAATCAGATAGCAGTCATAGACAACCACAGCGCGTTTGGACGTTCGCGAGTAGCTTTGAAAACTTTTGAAACAGAAAGGGAAGCGCATAATTTTTTCCAATATGCAACTAGCGAAATAATACGTTTTGCTTTCTTGATGACAGATGAATCCTTGACCTCTTTGGCTAAAAAGGTTCCCGATTTGTTAGACTATACTGATAATAATGGCTTAATTGACTATTATAGAGATGTTAATATGCAGTTATACAAGTTCTTTAGAATAGATGACGCACAAAAACAATATATAAAAGAAGTACTTTCCACAAAAAAGTAACCCAAATATCACTTAATAGATGAAGAGTATGGCTTCACATAGTTCTGCGGTTTTCTTCCTGCGGTTATTGAATTGCCTGCGTGATATAAGATTGGGGATTTTTCCTTTGTATTCTTGCTGTTTGTACGCAAAAAGCCAATTCTCACTGTCTATGCTTTCCGATTCTGCCGCTAACGACAAAACCACCACCTCCAGGTCGGAGAATTGGGGGACAGAACCACAGCGGACAATAGTGCCTTGCTCGTGGGCGAGATGATGAGAAAATTACTTGCATATCTCAAGGATTCTGACGCATTTTGTGTACAAGTTGTGCATACGATGATTTAGACTTAATGATTGGGATATCGCTAAGTTAATAAAAATCAACAATAGGCGCAACCTTTCAAACATATTCTCAGCTCAAATTAATTCCGACAACGAGTTTTAACAGTTTTTTAACATCGATTTTTCTTGTGTCTTTCGCTATAACAATTATATTCGCCCCATTATATTGAAAAATTACTAGTATGTTGAGAACCATTATTACGTCTCTCGTAGGCTTAAGTTCTATAGTGTATGCGACAAACGAGCCTGTTCCATATATTCTTGATATCTCTCAAGGAGAACAACGTCCTGTTGACTACTGGCTTAAAGCAGGAGGTACTAACCCGCAAGGAGAAAAACTTGGAGTCAATTCTCTTTATTGGACGCGCAATGACCAACCCTGGACACCAGCAATGGGAGAATTCCACTATTTCCGGTGCCCTGCCGATCTTTGGGAAACTGAATTGCTGAAAATGAAAGCAGGCGGCATCTCAATTGTTGCAACTGTCCTTTATTGGGAACTTGCAGAGCCCCAACCTGGTCAATGGGATTGGACAGGAGACAACGACCTTCGACGCTTCGTCCAACTTTGTGCCAAACACGGTTTATTAGTTTGGCTTCGTTGTGGTCCATACATTAATGCAGAAATTGTTCGTGGAGGGATTCCAGCCTGGGCCGACAAAGACGGCAAGCGTTTCAATGCCCCGTGGTACCTCGATTGCGCACGCCAATGGTACAACCAAATCGGCCAACAAATTAAAGGACTTCTTTATAAGGATGGCGGTCCCATCATTGGTATTCAGCTCGAAAATGAATTCGCCAATGGTTCCAAAGACCACCCAGCCGAACTCAAACGCCTTGCGATCGAAGCTGGCCTGATTGCTCCTTTTTATTCCGCAACGGCTAACACGATGTACCACTTTGAACGCGGAGATATCATCCCGCTCCTAGCTGCCTATCCATATCGTTTTTGGCAAGCACCAGCCCCGACTTCCGATTTCCTGTACATGACAGACGAATGGGGCGCTATGGAAAATCTCGGCAGACTCTATTACGATGCTACTCGTATCCCTCGAGGTGCTTGCGAAGTCGGCAGCGGATGCCTCAACAGTTACCAAGATCGTTACCAAGTTCCTGTCTACGACATGGAAACTAATGCCCAAACAGTGCTAGGTCGTGGTGTCAATCTCGTCGGATACTACATGTACCATGGTGGCAGCAATCGAGAAGGATGGCCTACATCCATTTGCCCGCTTAACTATGATTACCAGGCTCCTATCGGCGAATTTGGTCAGATCCGTCCTTCGTTCCATGTTCTAAAGCTTTTCCACATGTTCATGAACGATTTTGGCCACCTTCTTGGGCCTACTCAGCCTGTTCGTTCAAACAACATGGTTGCCAAAGCCGAGGATGTCTCCCGTGTCCGGCACATCGGTCGTTTCAATGGTGATTCTGGGTTTATCTTCATGAATACCTGCCAACCTTGGGTTAAAACTCATGCAATCGACAATGTTCAATTCGAGGTCAAACTTTCGTCCGGAACAATGAAAGTGCCAGCTAAGCCTATTACGGTACCCGCCAATACATGTCCTGTCTTTCCCGTTAATCTCGACATGAATGGTTGTCTACTGCGCTATGCAACAGCCCGACTCCTGGCCCTCGTCCCTGACAACGACGGTATCCCGACCTACATTTTCAGTGAAGAAATAGGAATTTCTCCCGAATTCCGGTTCTCCAACACAGTCGAAATCCAGAATGGTAGTTCCTGGAAAGATGGCCAAGATACTGTCTGCCGCCTCGACCCCGCCATTTCGGCTACATCCCCTGTCATGGTGACTAGTCCAAGTGGCAAGCGAGCTAAGCTCATTCTCCTTCCTCGTAACAAAGCTGAACATGCTTGGCGTCTCACTTATGCTGGCAAACCACGCCTTGTCATCTCCGACTGCACCGTCGTAGAAAACATGGGGGTCCTCGAACTCACATCCACTTCTCCTCGGATGGAATTTGAAATATTCCCGGCAATCGGCCAAAAGTTTTTTGGAAAATCACCGGAAAACGTTGGTTCATTCTCTCGTATCCAACATCAGGTGCCTATCGTTGACTGGAAGATTGATACAACAAAGTTGCCTGCTAAATCCTGGGAAACTCCAATTGCAAAAGAGCTCCCCAACAACGTTGTTGATATTTTATACAAAGTCACGTATACAGGAAGCACTGCCGATCTTTTTGCTGACAGTAAGAAATACACCGATAACCGTCACATTGGCGCACCCTTTGAGTGGTCGATCAAACGCTTCATTAACTTTGGTACGAACAAAATCACTGTAACTGCAAACCGCTGGGATCCTCAGGTCAGAGGTATTCCTCAAGCCGATGCGCCCAACTCCCCCGCCGAAGAACAAGGAATGATCCGCAAAGTTTCAGCTCATCCTATTTATCAGATTCGTTTCGTTCCTGATAAAATGTAAGATGTATGCCGATTCTATTGAGATATTAACAAAAATTGATCGTGTGTTAGGATCGATCGATGAAGGTTCGTTAGCCGTTGTTTTTATCCCATTAGTGTCCGGTAAAAACGGCTAAAATTGAGACGTGAGGGTGTGTCGTAATGAACGATGCACCCTCTTTTTTCGTCAATTATACAAAAGCAGTGCGTTATCTTCAGCCTGCTATATTTCGAAAATTTCGTTGATTGATGGATCCTAAATCCCCAAGAAAACCCTCTATCTCCCCGTTTCTAGTCAAAGAATTTAAGATTTATTTTATTGATTTGTAATTAATTAATTGATAGAACTTTCAAAATCAAGAACCAATCGGAGATTTTTATTAAGAAAGCATATAACTTAGTAGGTAACAATATGAAATTTAATGCAGTAGTTGGAAATCCTCCGTATCAAGAGGTCGTGGCTCAGAAAGAAACCGATAATGGACAAAAACGTAGCACTAGTATTTTTCAATATTTTCAAGAAATAAGCGAAAGGCTTGGAAGATACACTTCGTTAATCTATCCTGGCGCAAGATGGATTCACCGTTCTGGCAAGGGACTTGAAAAATTTGGATTAGCTCAAATAAACGATTGCCATTTAGCATTGCTTGAATTTTTCCCTTGTTCAACTGATATATTCAAGGTGGTTGCTATAGCTGATGGCCTTTCTATTGTATTAAAAGATATGAACAAAACTTGGCCAGGGTTCAAATATGTGTATTCTAAAAATGGAAATAAGATAGAAATAGATGCAAGTTGTCCTGGAAATACTTTATTTTCTCTTAATCCGCGTGACGTAGAAATTATAGAGAAACTTGATGCAATTATTTCAAAACACGCCTGCTTACATGATTCGGTGTTATCTCAGAAACTATTTGCCATCGAAAGTGATTTTGTTGAAAAGAACCCATCTCTCGTAAGAGAATATAATGATGGAGACTATTTTAATCCAGATACAGAAATCAAGTTGTTTACTAATGACAAGGCAGGGAAAAGTGGGCGTGCTCGTTGGTATGTTGCCAACAAAAATGTCATTTCTTCCGGAAAGGAGTATTTAGAACGTTGGAAAGTCGTTGTTTCAAGCGCAAATGCCGGTGGACAAAAACGAAACAATCAGATAGCAGTAATAGACAACCACAGCGCGTTTGGGCGTTCGCGAGTAGCTTTGAAAACTTTTGAAACAGAAAAGGAAGCGCATAATTTCTTCCAATATGCAACTAGCGAAATAATACGTTTTGCTTTCTTGATGACAGATGAGTCCTTGACCTCTTTGGCTAAAAAAGTTCCCGATTTATTAGACTATACTGATCATAATAGTTTAGTCGATTATAATGGTAATGTTAATATGCAATTATATAACCTTTTTGGAATAAATAGTAAACAACAAAAGTATGTAAAAGAAGCTCTTTTGTTAAAATAATTGATCGTTAAAAAGAAATAGTGAGAATGGAAATTGAGTGTTAAGTTTATCTAATGAGGTTTGTCTTAGTATTGTTCCATAATGCAAGAAGCGTTGCCGTTTTAGTAGGATTTTCGAACTACTTTTTGTCACTTTGGTTTGTTTGCATATATTGGGCCAAACTTGCAAAGAAAACTTGTTCGAGGGAATTGTGGGGGTGACCAATGTTTCGCAGAATGGCATCTGGATCTTGGTCTATTAGGGAGCGCATGCGGTTCAGAAAACTTGGTGAGGCATAATCCAGAATAATTTCTGTACGCGACAAATCTTCCGTCAGCAGATCGACAGATCCCTCGGCCATCATGACTCCCTGATAGATGATTCCGACGCGGTCGCATACTTCCTGGACTTGTTCGAGGAGGTGCGAACACAAGAAAACTGTCATGCCCCGGCGTTTCAACTCCAAAATAATATCGCGAATGGCTCGAGAACCAATAGGGTCGACTCCGGCAGTGGGCTCGTCGAGGATGACGAGCCGCGGATCTTGAATGAGAGCCTGGGCTACTCCAATGCGCTGGAGCATGCCTTTGGAATAACCTCCAATCCGTCTATTGCCAGCCTCTTCGAGACCGACAAGCTGTAAAAGTTCGTCGATTTTGGCTTTGAGTGTTTTTCGTGGAATGCCGCACAAACGCCCATAAAAGCGCAACGTTTCGCGTCCTGTTAGGAATTTATAAAAGTAAGGATTTTCAGGAAGAAAACCAACGTGAGCTCGGCTGATAGGATCAGTACTGGGAATACCAAAGATGGCACACGTGCCTTCGCTGGGGTGTACTAAGCCGAGCAAAGCTTTCATGAGTGTCGATTTCCCCGAACCATTGGGGCCAATCAATCCATACACTTCTCCTTCGGCGATCGTTAATGAAACACCTTTGAGTGCATAAACGCCTGGGCGCCCCCAGGGCGTTGTGAATTGTTTGTGAAGGTTGGTTACTTCAGCTGCTGCTAGGATGGGAGAATCGGCACTCATGGACAGTGTAGAAAGTTAGGCCTGGGGAAGTTCTACTTGAGACAAACTGCGGAGTAGAGCCTGGCTCATTTCGATCCCTTTGTAGAATAGGTCAACTGGCATGTTTTCATTGGGCGAGTGGATATGGGCGTCTGGTAGGCAAAGACCGATCAAGAGACTGTCTACTCCTAGAATGTCTTTGAATTCTGTGACGCTGCCAATGCTCCCGCCTTCTCTCAAGAGAATTGGTTGAGTGCTAAAAGTCTCTGTCAAAGCTCTCTGGGCTGCCTGGCTAAATGGATTGTTGGGATCACATAGGTAGGGGGCGCTCAGATGCTGTTTCTTGATTTCCAGTGTTACTGAAGCTGGCGCTAATTTGCGGAAATGTTTTTCCAACAAATCCTGGATACGGGCCCCGTCTTGTCCTGGTACGAGGCGACAGGTAATTTTGGCAAAAGCTGTTGAGGGGATGATGGTTTTGCTGCCTTCGCCCTGGTACCCGCTGCCAATTCCGTTGATCTCTAATGTGGGGCGTGCGTAAATACATTCGGCGCCTGAATAGCCATCTTCCGTCATAAGAGCTTGTACCCCTGCTAACTTGGCAATGTCTGCATTACTCATTCCGGGAATATTGGCCCACATGCTGCGTTCCCAATTTTGAACGGGACTTGCTCCATCGTAGAATCCTTCGACTGCTACGCGGCCTTGGGCATCGTGGCAAGAGGCTAGCAAACGGGCCAGGACGGTGGCGGGGTTGGCAATAGCGCCGCCGAACAACCCAGAGTGGAGATCAGCTGATGGCCCGTGGACGATGAGTTCGAGCCCGGCGACTCCGCGTAGTCCACGCGAGATTGTTGGTAAGTTCGGGGCGATCATGCCTGTATCTGAGACGACAATGATATCGCATGACAATTCTTGGCGATGCTGGGCCAGGAAATGAGCTAGACTGACGCTGCCTATCTCTTCTTCGCCTTCGAGAATGAATTTGACGTTGAGTGGCAAAGTCCCGCCTTCCTGTTTCATGAGTTCTTCTACCCCCAAAATGTGGACCATGATTTCTCCTTTATCATCGGAAACGCCGCGAGCATATATTTTCCCATCTCGGATTTCAGGATCGAAAGGTTCTGACAACCATTCATCCACTGGGTCAACTGGTTGCACATCGTAGTGGCCGTAGATCAGTACAGTGGGTTTACCGGGAATGTGTGGCCCCTCAGCTGTTACGATCGGATGCAGTCCGGTCGAATGACTCTGTGCTTTAAATCCTAGAGAAGAAAGTTTGTCGACTAACCAATTGGCGCAGTCTTTGACATCTTCGGCATGATGCTTTTGTGCTGAGATACTTGGGAATCTCAGGAATGCTGTTAACTGGTCCAGCTGTTTCATACGGATATTTTGTAAATTCTCTTGATAGGCAGATCAATGCGAATTTTTCATCATGATACAAATTGAAGAAAGACTCGCTCTATCTGGAAAATTTGGTTGATTAGCTCGCTTCATTTTTCTAAAAAAAACTTCAAGTCATGAAACTTCGTTTACCTCTTCCATTATTATCATTTGTTTTAGCATGTGCTCCACTTGTCCCTTCTTGGGCGATTGAAGGCGAAATGCAATCCGTAACTTGGGACTCCTCTTGGGGTGTCTCGTCCGATATGACTCCGTCGTCAGCTTTTTCTGTCACGCCTGTTTTGGGAACAGATACGAAGGTTGTCAATTTGGACGGCGATCGTTATTGGTTTTCTTTAAGCGGATATCTGGAAGGTTCGTCTGCTGATACGCAGGTTAATCGCGAAGAATTTGTTCAGACGCTTAATGAACGCAAAACTCTTGTTGCTAATATTGTCGGAGTAGAAGAATCTGCTAATGGTGCTCGAGTGAGTTTGATTGGCGGCTATGCAGAAGACCTGGCTGGCAATGGGACGACTGATGCCGATGTGTGGATGAATATTTCAGACTCGACTCTGGAGTTTATCGTTGGAGCTAACTTCTGCAACAACTGGAATACTGGATCTGTTAAAAATTTTTCTGGGGATATTCACATCCGAGTAGGTAAAGATGTGTCTGCCGATCATGTGGTCGGCGGTTTTTTGGCTGATGGTCTCACCCCAACTCTGACTGGCGATACTTATGTGACTATTGAGGACGGTGCGACTGTTTCTGGCAGTATCGTTGGGGCTAATACCTGTGTCCATAGTGCTGGGAATACTCTGACTGGCGACTCTCATGTCTATATTTACGGGGTACAAAGCGTTAGTGAGACCTCGTTCTTTCAATTTTCTAATCAGGTTGTTTGCGGCGGTACGGCATTTGTGCGGAATGGAGATGGTACTTCTACCATTAATGGTAGTACGAGCGTGGTGGTCGATTTGAGATCGGCTTCTGTTAGCGCTGAGCAAAATGAGTTCGTTAAATTGATTACTGGTGGCCACTCGCTTCGACAAGATAGTTCTGGTGGTGCTGGGTTCAACATTACCGGTAATTCGTCGGTTTCGGTGACTGGGCGCTCAGGGGTGACTTTCACTAACGGCATTTACGGTGGTACTTACAGTTTTGACGGCAATCCAGCCGACCCTAGTGGTACAACTAGTACGATCGATGGTGACGTGTCGGTCGACATCAATGGCAATGGGGCTGCGTTTCTAGGCAATATCTACGGCGCTGGCAACCTGGGTGCTGTGGGTGGCAACGTATTGGTGAGAATCAGTGCCTCTGGATCGTATGGAGAAGAGGGCGCCCCGATTACGATCGGCGGCACGGCGGGCGCTACGGTGACGGGTACGAAAACGCTGGAATTGACGGGTCACTTCAGCCAAAGCGATTTGGAATACGTCACGATAGACAATTTTGACTACATTTCCGTGGCCGAAGGCGGATCTTAACATGACTGCCCTCCAAAAGACGGGGGAAGGCTCGTTGACGTTGAG
Organism: uncultured Akkermansia sp.; assembly: GCA_949296365.1. Lineage (GTDB taxonomy): Bacteria > Verrucomicrobiota > Verrucomicrobiia > Verrucomicrobiales > Akkermansiaceae > Akkermansia. Next base: position 48,633 of record CASFPZ010000019.1, read on the forward strand.
CGAAGCTGTTCTGACAGCTCTGACGGGGACATTGAATATCCAACAGGGGGCGTTGAACCTCGACTGGGCTGACGCAAGCCTGCTCAATGGCAAGACGGTCGAATTGGGCCAGGGAGCTCAGTTGACAGAGGTGGGCGGCAATCTCGTCGTGGGGGGAACAGGAATGGCGGGATTGACGATTCACTTGGGTTCTGAGAGCGTGGGGCAGGGTACTCATGGAGCGGTGGCGCCAATTCAGCAGACTGGCGGCACGTTGACGTTGGGCGACGGAACGGGCATTAGCCTGGATGTCAATTCCATTGTCGATATTCTGACCGACATTACTGACAACGGCTATGCCAGTTATCTGACGTTGACGACGGGCAACATTGTTTGCGACGATTTCAGTGGGATTACTTTTGTGGACGAAGCGGCGATTCTGCAAGGCCTGGGAATGCGTATAGCGCATACGGACGGTGGCAGCCTTGTGTTGTCCAACCAAGAGGTCGTGGGCGTTTATACGGTGACAGGAACATCGGCTAGTGCGTCTCATGAGGTAACGGCGTACACGACGCTCGACCATTATGCGGCAGTTGTGATAGACGATGGACAAACCCTGTCGATTAATTTGCCTGGCGCCCCGGGGGCAGAAGACGGAGAAGGGGCTTTTGTCCACAACTTGCTTGGCGGGTCGGGTAGTACATTGGTTCTCAACAATACGGATACTGCCTCTGGCGAATCAGTCGTCATTCTGGACAATTCGTGGTATAGGACAGGGGTTGTCGATCCGGAAACAGCTGGCCCGGATACGACTATGCTGGGTAATATCCAAGGCGGAGACGGTGTGCGTATCGTCAAGTCTGGGACTGGTAATTTCACAATTGGTGGGTCGTTGACTGCCGATACATTTGAGGTGCGTTCAGGGACGGCAACTTTCAACGGGACAGGTAATTCCGTTCAAACAGTTGAGTTAGAAGGCGGCAGTCTTGTTGTCAATGGATCTGCCGCAGCAGGAACATTGAATATGTCGGCCGGAACGCTAACAGTGAATGGCAGCGCCGACATAGAAACGCTGGCTCTTAGCGGTGGAACATTGAATGTGGCCGGGACGGCAAACGTGGCTACGTTGAACAATACGGTGGACCAGACGTTGAATGTGACAGGCGTGTTGTCGATCGATGGGACGACCAATTTTGCTGTAGGAACAATAGCAGGCGGAGGCACGTTGCAGGTGTCTGGCGGACATCTGCCCCTGAGTGAAACAGGGAAAGTCAGCGGCATGCAGGTCGTACTGGGCGATGCAGAGACGGGGAACGGAGGTACGCTGAACATTGGCACGACGACAGCTAGTAGTGTTGCCTCGTTGAGTGGTCCCGGTACGCTGGCAGGCGAAGGCGGTTCGTTGACGGTGAGTTCCGGGAGAGATGAAGCCGTTTTCAGTGGAACGTTGACAGGGACGGGAACACTGAATGTGTCGACGACAGGGGATCTCAACCTGACCAATATGACGACGGAAGAAGCTCGCGGTTGGAATATCGTTAACAATGGACAATTGAATATTACGACGAGCACCTCGAATATTGAAGAGAACAAGACAGTGCAGCTGAACACGTTGGAGCTTGGTGCAACGACGACAACGTTTGTGGAATTTAATTCGAACGGGTCGGCGCCAGTTTTGGCGGTCAATACGCTGAATGTGGATGGAACGGCGACGGTGATTCTTGGATCGAGCAGTTACAGCGAGTTGGCCATGAAAACGGACGGTTCTTACTTTACCCTAGGTACGGTAGGCACGTCTAGCGTGGAGGAACTGCAGGTATCGTTCGACAATTCTCGCGCTTTCAAGAAATTGGAGAACGGGAGATTGGTCCTGGAAGGTAACGAATGGAAATTGCACGCCGATTCTGTCGATTACAACAAGTATGCCTTGCATGCGCCGACGTCGAATGCTTTGGCAGGGGCGGAAATGCTGTGGTCGTTGCCGAGTGAAATGAGTTCGGATTCGTTCCTGGCGACGGTAGATGAGAGCATCAATGGGTTGGTGCAGTCAGGCTCGTCGAGCGCGGGTCGTGCAAT
>CASFPZ010000020.1 GCA_949296365.1 uncultured Akkermansia sp.
TTACAGAAACGCCTTAAACGTTCGTGGAGTTTCTCGGGACTGGCAACGATGGTACGCCTCATGCTGATGTACTACGTAAACTGCTACACCTTCTTTGAAAAGCCGGAAAAGGACTGGTTAAAACTACTCAAAGAACTCGAGGAAGGCCCACCAGAATTAACGCTTTTTTGATAGGGGGGGGCTTACTTTTTCACAAGACTATCCGGAAGGTCCGTTTTATGGGCATTGCGGCCACCTTAATTTTGTCTTATTCGTTTTTACCGGACACTAATGGTTTGATATAAACTCCCCTTATGGTATTTCTATGGGGAATAATTCCATGAGATTCAAGTTCGGGGGAAAAGTCCGCTACTCATGGTGCTGTAGCAGAGTTTCAGAAATACCGTAAAATTTCTTTAGATCGGTTCCGAGAACCAGGTCTGAAATTCATGTACTACGAGAACTGCTGCACTAATGACTTTTATCGATGAGGTTTTGTTTATATCTACTTCGCTTGACTGGAAATGTTGAGGATCAGTGTAGGTTTCCTACAATTTCTGCATCATGTTGAAAACTTCTTTAAGTTTATCGGCAGGTTTGACTTTCTTGAGTCTGGGAAATTTCCCGACAAGCAGAATGTAATCTCCATTGCGAGTGAGCATGAGACGTTGACCACTGATTTCAATTTGAGAGATTTGAACCAAAGAGGCTAGAATTTTAATTTTTTGGCAGATAAGAATATTTTGGGCTTCCTGAGGAAGGGGGCCAAAACGATCGCGCCAAGTGGATTCGAGCGTATCGATATCATGGAGATTTTGAGCGTTTGCCAGGTCTTTATAAGCAGCGATACGCAATCGAGATTCCTCAATATATGAGATAGGAATGAAGGCTCCTAGAATGGGTTGATCTGGAGATGAGGTTTTGAATCGAACTTCACTGAAGATGATAAAGTCTGCTTTGAGGGTGGCGTCTATTCTGATAGATGAGGTTTTCCCTTGGATTCGGTCGATTGATTGGCGTAGGAGTTGGCAATAGAGATCGAACCCAATGGCTGCAATGTGGCCACTTTGGCGGGTCCCTAAAAGATTGCCGGCGCCTCGGATTTCCAGATCGCGCATGGCAATTTTGAATCCAGAACCTAATGCAGAATACTGTTTAATTGCAGATACCCGTTTACGGGCATCGCTTGTGGTTAGAGAACTTCGCGGCAACATCAAATAAGCATAGGCAAGGTGGCCTGAGCGCCCAACACGACCTCGGAGCTGGTAGAGATCAGCTAACCCAAAGCGGTCAGCTCGATCAATAATGATTGTATTGGCATTGGGGATATCGATGCCACTTTCAATAATAGAGGTTGCTAACAGGATATCAGCATCACCATGTACAAAGATTCTCATGACTTCTTCCAACTCGTCTTTAGGCATTTGTCCATGGCCGATGACGATGCGTGCTTTTGGTACGAGCTGTTGGATTTTATCTCGGAACATCTCAATGCTCTTGACTCGGTTATGAAGGAAAAAGACTTGCCCTCCGCGAGCAAGTTCTCTTTCAATCGCTGAGCGGATAATGCGCTCATCGTAAGGGCAAACGCTCGTCTGTACAGGGAGACGATTAATTGGTGGAGTTTCGATTGTACTCATATCGCGAGCTCCCATGAGGGCAATATAGAGTGTGCGGGGAATTGGCGTGGCTGATAAAGTGAGAACATCAATATTGCGGAAAATTTCTTTAAATAGTTCTTTGTGTCGTACTCCGAAGCGTTGTTCTTCGTCGATAACGACGAGACCAGGATGTTTGATCTTGACATCTTGCGAAACTAAACGATGAGTGCCAACCACAATATCTACTGAACCATCTGCAAGACCGGCTAGAATGGACTTTACTTCGGAAGGAGGCGTAAAGCGACTGAGCATTTCAATTCGGATAGGATATTCGCTCATGCGTGAACGAAACGAGCGCAGATGTTGTTCTGCTAGGACAGTTGTTGGTACTAGAATGACAGCTTGTTTACCTCCTGTTACACATTTGAATGCTGCGCGAATCGCTACTTCCGTTTTCCCAAAACCTACATCACCGCAAATGAGACGATCCATAGGTTTTGGGGACTCCATGTCTGCCTTTGTTTGGGCAATAGCTCGTAATTGGTCTGGCGTTTCGCGGTAAGGAAATGAATTTTCAAAGTCCCACATCCAATGACTATCGGGCGGATGAGCGTAACCCTGACCGGCTGTCCTCCGAGCCTGAATGTCTAAAAGCCGTGCTGCATAATCGAGAACAGCTTTTTCGGCGGATTTACGTGTTTTTTGCCATTTGGTATCGCTTAGACTATTGAGACTAGGTTCTTTGTTGCCTAGGCCGATATATCGGCTGACAAGATGAGCTTGCGACAAAGGAACATGTAAAATTGTATTGTCTTTGTAGAGAATTTGCATCTCTTCATCTCCTGTCTCGTTTGCAGGAGCTATCCGGATGAATTTTCCAATGCCATGAGTCGTATGCACGACGAGATCGCCTGGGTTGATCTCCTTCAGTGAAGCTTGAGACCGTATTTTACGTGCCTGTTCTTCGCGATTAGCCCATTTACGGATTGAAGCTGTTTGATATTTACCAAATAGTTCGGAAGATGAGAGTATGGCTAAATGTGCTGAGGGGATAACAAATCCACGGGGGAGGTCGCCTCGAATAAAATCAGCTTCTAGGAGAGCAGGGTATTGTTCCCCGAATTCGCGGAATCTAGCTTCTTCATGGGCATTAGGAAAAAAGATAGCAATACGCCATTTTTTTTGTTGCCATTCAGCAAGTTGGCGTGCTGTCATGGCTCGTTTAGCTTCCTGAAGTACAAAATCGCCCGCTTCGAATGTGCCTAGTGGATTCCATAAGATGGCGTTGTCGAAATTTTCTGCGCCTTGAACTTGATCTGGCGGTGCATTGAGGATGGCAAGATCTCCGTATTCAGCACTGTCTGGGGTTGTAATAACAAAATCGTCTGAAGTAATCCACGAACGCAAAACAACTTGTGAGTCGCGTTCTTGAAATACGATTAATGCTTGTTCCTGTTTTTTGAATGAGATTTGAGAATCGATGTCAAAGCTACGAATCGATTCGATTTCATTGTCGAAAAATTCGAATCGGATGGGAGAGGCTGTTTGCAAGGGAAAAATGTCAAAGATTCCCCCTCGTTTTGACCATTGGCCTCGAGCGACGACTTGAGGAACAAATTCAAATCCGTTATCGGTACATAGACGGCTCAATTTTTCTGGAGAGAAGGTTGTGCCGACTTTCAATTGTAAAGAATTGCTGTGGGTATTGGCAGAAAAGTCGGGGACTCGACTGTTGAGTGCTTGTCGAGTCAAGACGACGATTTGTTGGCTTTTGCCTGGTTCGTAGATACTTTGGAGAATGTTCAGGCGTTCTGCTGCGGTATCAGGATCAACCAACACCCCTGGCACATGTTCCTCGGCATCCGGCAAAAATGATACTTGTTTGATTCCCCACGTTTCTAGTTGACTGTAGAGCGACTCTTGAACTTTTAAGTTAGGCGTGACGATCCAGATCCGTTTCCGTGCAGGTACAGCACGAATTGCCCATGCTACGGCAAATGGTACTCCACAAGTATCGGTATGGTCCAGTAAAGCTGGCGCTGTATTACGATCGTGACTAGGCAAAGAGGCCGCCAGTTCGCGAAACCCGGGGGCTTGGTTGACGCGTTGGATGATCGCGGAAATATCCATCGTGAGGGAGAGATACACTAAGCTGTCCGGGGATTCTCTTCAAACCGAGAACTTGTCATTTGCCAAAATTGATTGTAATGCCGTTGCTTTTCCAATAGTCGGCAATTTCGTTGGAAAGTTCCTCCCAAGTTCGTCCATCCAGGAGGTGTTTGCGTGCTTCTTCTACGGGTTTCCCTTCTTGTAAAGCTGCAATGTATTGTTTGATACGTGCTGCGTCTTTCTTGCCATCAGCATGGTAGAAGTAATAGACAAGAAGGACTGAAAGACCGTAGTTCTTGTTGGCATCGGCCCCCATGGCAAAATCCCGATAACTCATGGTCATGAGATTTTCCAAAGAGGTGGTATGGATGTCTTTGCCCAAATTGCGTCCGCGTTTCTTTTCAAGACCGAATGCCGTGACTGCTTGGATAATGGCGCGTTTGTTGTTTTTGAAATTGATACGACCAGATCGGTATGGGCTCATGCCGACATATTCGGCTGAGCCTTCGCAGAACCAGGCTTCTTGTTTGACTGCATTGAGCATCATCTGATGGGTGATCTCATGGATGAGTGTTTTGATGTCGTCGTCCTTATAGTTGATCGAGTATCCTTTCCCAACTTTCTTAAGTCCCAGAGATTCAAAAGGTACGATGACTTTGCCAAATTTCCCCATTTCTGGTTTCCAAATTTGCACACCGGCGGATTGAGGAAGTCCTCCTGCTGCTTCATAATCTTCCCGATGTTCATATAAAATAGCCTCGAATTTGTAGTCAGGATCCGTGATGGGAGCATTGTTGAGTGGCAATGCTTTGTTTGCAGAGTATGTTGCCTCGAAAATTTGAGAAAGCTTTTTGATGACAGTTGAGCCAATCCTTGCATCGCATGTGTATTTGAAGTGAGGAGTTTCATAGATGTATTGATCGGGACCGTTTTGAACAGTCGTAACCTCGAAATCCTCATCGGCTTCTGCATCAGCAGGCCAGGGATTTTGGAAATTGGCTTTGTTAAAATTGCCACTATGGTATTTTTTGATCCATTGTTGATCTGCTTTCGACAAGGTCTTGATTGGAATTGTGGCGACGCGCCCGTTAGCTAATTTGAGTTTGACTGTTTTCGCGTCGGCATCGACCATTTCTGCTTGGATGGTCTTTCCCTTAGAATTAGTCCACGACCGGACTTCGGCTGAGGCTAACATGGCGCAACTTGCCGTTAACATCACAATGATTGAAAGGAGTTTATACATAAGCTGATATTCCAGTGTAATGCGACTAAGTCAGACGACAAGGAAGAAATGATACCAATGCCATGGGAATTGATGTTTAATGACTTGTAGATCAGTGTTTGGACCTGTTGAATTTTAGTGTTTTGGCTTAGGTAAAGAAATAAACATGATTCCACAAATGAACATGAGGCTGCCTGCCGCTGCTAGAGTTGTGGTGAGAGGGATTCCTTGGTCTTTGAACCATCCCCCAAAAAAAGAAATCAATGCCCCGACACCAGCAGAGGTCAGATTGAGCAAACCATATCCTGTTGCTGAATAATGTTCATCGATGTGAGACCTTAATACGGGCATAAGTGTTGCATCCATACAGCCTTGCGCAATCCCCTGGGTAGCTACAACACTCAACATGATGAACAGAGGAACGTGGATATCCCATTGTAATACTCCTGGAAGTAAAACCAAAACAATAAGCGGTCCGGCGACTGTAAATGAAATTCCCGGTACGAGTGCGCGAGCCCTTACATTGCGTTTGTACCAGGTATCGGCAATGATGGCGCCAATAATGACTGCTCCATATTTAGCCAGGGAGCTCCACAAGGTTGCAGCTGGTCCTGCTTCGCTAGCTGAGAGATTATAGGTATCTTGCAATAGTGTAGGATACCATGTTAACAAAAACCAGTTGGCTGCTCCTGCAAAGGCAACTATGGCTAATAATACCCACATGGCGCGACCTTTGAGTAACTTTGCCAGGACTTCCTTGGATGAAGAGACTGGCGGCCCTTGAGTCGTAGCAAGCTTGGCAACTGTCCGGCTAGGCAAGACGGAATCGTCTGATTGGGGGTCAGACGGCTCACGAAGGAAAAAGATCAAGGCAAAGGCATATAGAACCCCAACTAACCCAAAAACAGCAAAAGTCATCCTCCACCCGATATAGTCAGACATGGCTCCACCGTATCCAGCCAATGCCATACCAGCGTAAATACCGCTCATGTGGATACCTGTCGCAATAGATCGAGTCGGCCCACGGTGGTAATCAGTAATGAGAGCTAATGCTGCTGGAATATAAAAAGCTTCGCTAACCCCCATGGCTGCACGCGCAATGAGCAAGGCTGTATAATTCTGAGCATGCCCAGTCCACCAGGTGACGGCTGACCAAACAACTAATGAACACAAAATGACAAGACGACGACTGTAACGATCTGCTAGAAAACCTCCTACAGGACTCAATAACGCATAAACCAAGAGAAAAACGGAGGTAACCATGCCGAATTGACTCTCTGTCATGGCAATACCACCTCGCGCGGGATCTGTGATTGGTTCGTGTAATGCTGATAACAGCTGGCGATCAAAATAATTAAGCATGACAACAACCCAGAGGAGAATTACTGCAATCCATGCCCATTTCCCTGTAGAGGTATTCGTGTTGCTTAGGTTGACGACATTTTTAACCCCATTTCTGATCGAGCTAAAGACAATGATCAGGAGTACGACTCCCATCAGTGAAATAACGAGGATATCGACCAATTGTGGGCGATAGATTAAGCTGTGGAGCAATCCAAGCCCTGCATTACACTCGTCTGTTTTATGACCAATAGATGGTGTTCTGACCCCAGGGTAAGTTTCTCCGCTGATGGTGAAGATGGTGTCGTGGAAAACAACCGCTGGTGCTGTGGCAATTCCTTCTGACCATGAACCAGAATGTTTCCATTGATTCTTGGTAAAATCGAATGTGTAAATACTTCGGGATTGTCCAGGATGCGTTGGGGTGGCTTTACCCAAGAGGTTAGCTTGATAGGTTTCCCCAGTGTCTCCCCCAATGAGGTAGATAATGTTGGCGGATGTAATAGGGGCTGGGTTGGCTGCTGCGGCAATAGTTTCTGGAATATCAGCTGGTACAATTGAACTCCATTGTTGAGTTTTTGTGTCAAACATTTGGACGGAATTGAGATATGTGCGTATAGCTCCTTGACCTGGCTTGTTACTAGGTTTTAACGAACAACCACCCATGACGAGGATTTTCCCCTGAATGGCTGCTCCAGTAGCCAGAATCCGCCCCGGTCCTGGCATGTCAGGTAATTGTTCCCACCCTGCCTCTACGTGACTGAGATCTAAAGCATAGACAGAATTGAGTGCTGTTGTAGAAGTAGCGTCGTTTTGACCGCCAATAACATAAAGTTTGTGCCCTGATACGGCAAATGCAGGATAGGCCACCGGCTGCGGCAGTGGGTCTAATTCTCGGATAACGGGTTGCTTTGCCGTCTGATCTTGGTGAGGTTCGATTAGAAAACAGCGATCTAAATGGCCATCTTGATTGCACCCCCCTGCTATAACCATTCCGCTTGTTGTACGGGCAAATGCAGAATACCCGATTGCTATTGGCAACTTCCCCAAAGCTATCCACTGGCCATCTGAATATTGATAGATATCGTCGTAAAAAACTTTTGTGCCTCGTTCTGTTGGTGTACGAGCTCCTTTTGGGGCATGAGGGAAATTGGAACCACCAACGGCCAAAATGATTTCTTCTCCAGATGTGTTATTCCATGTTGTGGCTGATATGCCAGCTCTCCCCGATGGATCGGGGAATGGTGACAGTGGAACGGGTAAGGCCACTGCTCCGAAAACTAACGTCAAACATAGAAAAACACAAATAGAGAAGAACTTGTTCATGGAATTGTTGCTAGTAGTTTACTATGCATTTTATTCTCTGTCATGAATAAAATTTTGAATGAAACTGTATAAGAGTAACCAGTTAACGATTCATCCACCTTAAAAACCATGAGATTCTATCTAGCCATTATCTTTCTTATAAGCCTATTGCCATGGGCGACGGCGGAAAATATAGTTTTGAAAAACGGCCGTACGCTTGTGGATGTCCATATCCTTGAACAAGGTATTGATTATGTTCGTGTCCGTCACAATGACGGAATTACTCGCCTTGAGGCCGAAGATCTTTCGGACACATGGAAAACCCGTTTGCATTTGACTCCTAGTGAGATCCAGAATAAACGCCAAGAACAAGATCGTGCTTTAACTGAGCAACGCCGAGAACGGCAGGAGCGAGATGAAGCTCTGAGGGCAACATTGTCTGAAGCAGAGAAAAATCCTCGTTATCTTAGTGGAGCCGATATTGTAAGGATGATAGGATCTTACGTTCATATTGAATCTGTTGAAGCAGAAGCTGCTGCTCTCCAATGGAATGCGAACGAGGCTCAAAGAGTTGGTCTTAGCGATCAGGCTGAGGATTTCATGAACCGCTTGAAATCCTATTCTGTAGAACTGGAACGCCTTCGCCGAGAACGGGAAACCAGTAATCAATACTGGAAAAATCTTGAAGAACGCTATCAACACTTAACAACAGAATCTGAACGACGGTTGGATTCTTTGTCAAATCAGGTAGAAGGCCTGCGCAGGGAATTAGACAGTAAATCCAATTCCTCTCGTACGGTTATTTATACAACACCTACTCCTACAACTTACTATTCTCCATGGTACTATGAACGACGAAAACCTGTGGTCGTTGTAAGGCAGCCCCCTGTCCCACCTCGAAGACCTCGACCTCAGCGCATCATCAAACAAACGCCTTTCCTGCGGAATTCTTCGCGGCCCAATTCGTCTTATGTGCGCCCTGCAAAAACTCGACCGGCTCAACCCGCTAAATTACAACCCGCTCGCCCCGCTAAAATCAGGCGTTGAGTTGTGTCCATGATATAATTTGATTCTGTTGTAATCGTGCTAATTGAGTATAGCCAGCGTTGAGCGCAATATCTCGGGCTCGTTCAAATTCTGAAGCAATGTCTCCAGGGGCATGAGCATCAGAATTAATGACGAGAGGAATATGCGCTTCGCAGGCCAATTGAAGGAATTCGAGTGAGGGATATTGTTCTGCGCAGGGTTTATTCCAACCTGCTGTGTTGATTTCGAGTATACAGGAACTCTCTGCCATAGCTTCGATGACAGGAAGGTAGTATCGTTTTAAGTCCCCACTAGGTCGATACCCGAATTTTCGAATGAGATCAGCATGTCCCATGATGGTAAAAAGTTGAGAACGAACCATCTGCAAGTATCGTTCCCAATAAAGTTCCCAGGCTTCGTCAATGCTCGTTTGGTTCCAAAAATCCATACGCAGTGGATTATCGAATTCGAAATGGTCGCCCAGGTAGTGTACTGACCCAATCAGGTAATCCCAAGGATATTGCGAACGCAGCCATTCAGTCCAATCCTCAATGCCGGGTATCCAGTCACATTCTAAACCTGCCCGAATTTCGAGCCCGAACTCTGCTCCTAGAGATCGTGCTTGATCAATCCAATCAAAATATGCTGGCAAATCAGCTTGTGACATGCGCCAATCGTCAAACGGTTCGTGAGGCATGGGCGCATGGTCGGAAATCCCATATTCAACTAACCCAGCTTTCACGGCGGCTGCAACATAATCTTCTACGTTTCCTTCTGCATGGTGGCAGAGTGGAGTATGAGTGTGATAATCAGTCCAATTCATTGATAAATTCAAAATATCAGAAAAGACTGCATATTCAAATTGCAAACAAGTGAAAATCTGATATGGTGTTAACAGTCCAACCCAAATTTCCATGAGTGAAGATACCGTATATTTTCCCAACAACGGATTAACTCATCCGTTACTGGAACATTTAAAGCGCCACCCCAAACGTTTAGTTTTTCCGGAAGGGGAAGACGTTCGCTTATTGCGCGTTGCCGAGTTTCTCGTTCAGCAAGAGGCGATTATTCCTATTTTACTGGGTAGGAAAGAAGTTATTGTTGGCATGGCAGAAAAATACGGTATATCTCTCCAATTTGTTCGTGTGATCGAGCCTCAGAAGACTTCTGATTTTGATTTATTCTGCGAGCGGTTTGAAAGGGTGGAAAAAATGAAAGGGAATGTACCAGTTAATGTCCGTGAAATAGTGAGTCTCCCTTTTAATTATGCTGCTTTGATGACTTTATATGGGCAGGCAGATGCTGTGTTGGCGGGTAATCTGTATGGTGGTGCTCCTGTGTTTCGAGCCGTGTCTCGCTACAAACGAGATCCACAGTTAGGTAACCCTTTGTTTACCATCAGTGTTGTTGTATGTGATGAACTAAAACGTTTTGGGGGAGACGGTATTTTCTTTATGGCAGATACAGGGATGGCACTGGCCCCATCTGTAGAAGATCTAGCCTATTATGCTGTTGAGACAGGCATGATGGCTCGTCATATTTTGGGGCGGCCTGTGCAGGTTTCTCTGGTGAGTTCGTCGACTAATGGGTCGAGGCCGAGTCCTATTTCACAGAAAGTACATGCAGCAGCTGTTTTGGCACAAAGCAAGTTGCTTGACGAACAGAATATTTCCGATATTTCTGTTGAAGGAGAAATCCAGATTGATGCGGCCCTATCGCCTGAAGCATATAATATGCGAGTACAGCGTTCTGCTTTGCGTCGCCCATCTGATGTCCTGATTTTCCCTAGTTTGGATGCTGCTGATATTGCTACGCGTATGTTAACCATGCTTCCCTCTGTGAGTGAGTATGGTTTGGTGATTCGTGATGTGTTGTTTCCCGTGGCGGAGGTCCCACGGTTATCATCTATGGAGCATATTTACGGGACAGCTCTGCTGATTGCTAATGAGGCTATTAAGTTCCACGAATTGTACCCAGACGGTATCGATTTCCTTTACTAGGGTTGATCTGCCCTGGTAATAAAGAAGGATTCGGTGAGGCCGGATACATTCCTATCCCGGGAGATCCGAGTGCTTGATCCACTTCGTAATAGGTGTGGATAGAATCTCTCTGCCTGATTCCTTTAATCGGAGGAGTGGAAAGGTCGCTCTATGTTGCGGCGTCAAATAATCTTATCAAGGATTGCGTGTTTTTATTCTGAGAGTAAATGATCTGTGGAGAGACAAAAATCGACCATGCGTTCTCCTTCGAATTTGAAATACGCCTGAAAATATTCTCCAGCAAGCATGAGAGGAAACCAATAGCGATCGTCTTCCCACATTTGTTGAAAGGGGATTGTTGCAAGATTACACCAAAAGGGTATGGCTTCGGGAGATTCAGTGGGAATACCAAGAAAATGCTGAGCTGTGAAGACGTGGCATTGAATGTCGGGGATAGAATGGTCGATAAACATGAAATGGAGAATCCCTACTTCTTGAGGATTAATGACTTCAATGGCAAGTTCTTCTTTGACTTCGCGCAGAACGCAAGCTTGTGCTGTTTCTCCTGCTTCGAATTTACCACCTGGCCCATTGATCTTCCCTGCGCCAATGCCGCGTCGTTTCTTGATAAGTAAGATTTCTCCCTGACGAATAACGAACATGAGTGTGGCATGAATATCTGGTTTCCAATCAATTGGCCATGAAAATGGAGGCTTTTCAGAATGCATGACAATCCCATTATAATAGGTATAGCCTAAAAATGAAGCTGAATATGGGTACTGTATCTTGTTAGCATTGATGTGAACATAATCATCTTATAGATAACTCGATAGAGGCTTGACCAAGAAATATTTCTGATCATGATGATTCGTGTTAATACGCACCGTCCATGAATCCTTTTTCCGTTCAATCCGTTGAGATAGGCGGCGATAAGCCTTTCTATATATTGGGGCCCTGTTCTCTGGAGTCTGAAGAATTTGCGTGGGAAATGGCTCGGGCAATCAAGGGAATCGCAACTCGAGTCGGAATCCCATTGATTTTTAAAGTTTCGTATGACAAAGCCAACCGGACCTCAGTTTCGTCGTTTCGTGGGCCAGGCGTTCGTGAAGGTTGCCGAATTTTGGAGGCGATCGGAAAAGAGTTGCAGGTGCCGGTTGTGACTGATGTCCATACGGCTCAAGAAGCTGAAATTGCAGCCGAACATGTTGATATGTTGCAGATCCCTGCTTTTTTGTGTCGGCAAACAGATTTGCTTGAAGCCTGCGCTCGTAGCGGTCGGGCTGTCAATATTAAGAAAGGTCAGTTCTTAGCTCCGTGGGACACTGTTCACATCGCCGAGAAAATGTGTGCTTTTGGCTGTGAGCGTTTTATGATTTGTGAACGTGGTACTACGTTCGGGTATAACAACCTTGTTGTCGATATGCGTGGTCTCTACTGGATGAAGAAGGAAGGATTCCCGGTTGTATTTGATGCGACTCATTCCGTGCAGAGACCTGGTGGTTTAGGCGGAACGACAGGGGGAGATCGAGAATTGGCTCCTGTCCTGGCATCTGCCGCCATGGCTGTTGGAGTCGATGGAATTTTTATGGAAGTTCATAAAGATCCTGATCATGCATTGTCAGATGGACCTAACCAAGTGAAATTGAGTCAATTGGAGAATATCCTCCAACGATTAGAATCGATCCGCAGAGTAGTTCAACCATGGGAATAAGATTATATGCGGTTGGCCTAATAGTTTTGATAACGACTGCTATAAGCTATGCCATTGCAGCCGAAGATGAATCGTCGACTTGGAAGGAAAATAGTCCATTTGTGACGATAGACGCTAAATTCCCGGCATTAGACTTATTACCTCCAGGTAGTGTGTTGAAAAACGTCAGCCTTCCTCAGTATGAAAATAGGAAGAAAATTGGTGTTATTACGGCGACGCAAATGAAAGTGGTTAATGAAACCGAAATTTCAGGTGAAAATATTCACATTTATACGTTTTCTGCCTCCGGTGACCAGTCGTCTCATTTATTTACGTTAGGGGGGTCGTATTTTTTTAATACACAGTTTTTTGTTTCGAATTTGCGGACGATTTTAGAGGAGGCTAGATTTAGAGCCGTTGGAGCTGGATTAAGGTTCCATTCTGATCGCCAGGTGGGTTTCCTTATGGGGCCAGTGACAACCTACATCAATACTGAGAAATTAGATAAAAAATGACAACGATGCGATTTATCATTCAGGCTCTATGCCTAGTATCAGCTTATTGTTGGGGGAGTTATGCTGCTCTACCGGTAGCTGACTTTCCTGAAGGATTGGTGCGCCCTCCTACTCAAGATGAATTAGATGAACCCGGACGAATCGATTATAGTCGTGAGATTGTGCGGCCATTATCTTCGGCCGAAATCGATCAGGTGGTTCAATTGACTTCGCTTGATCAGCAAATGGTATCACAGTTGCAGACTTATGGACAACATTCCATAGAACATGAAAAACTCGCTGATATGCGAATTAATGCTGATGTCCGAGCCTTCTGTGTCGTTCAAGGGATTCCTCTGCCGCAAGCCGCTCCGACCCAGTCTGTCGTTCCGCCGGAAAAGCCAGTTGATCCTGCCACAACAATGGTTGTCTCGTGCGATAAAGGTGTGTATTTTGACTCACATCAAGGGCTTCTCGTCTATATTGGAAATGTGCGATTGCGTGATCCGCGCCTTGACCTTGATTGCGACAATCAATTGAAGGTTTATTTGAAAGAAGACACAAGTCCTGCCCCAAAAGAGAAAGAAAAGAAACCCAAAGATCCTAATGCGCCGGTGACTCCTGCTGACAATATGAAGACGAATTTCGACGGATTGAGAAAGGTGACAGCAGAGGGTAATGTTGTCTTAAATCGCAAGGACGATAAGGGGAAAAGTTATCAAGCTCGGGCTCAACGACTTACTTATGATGCCATAACAGGTGAAATTTTGCTGACGGGGGGACGTCCTTGGCTACAAGATGAGAAAAATATTGTTCGTTGCTTGACGGATGAGGGGTATATTCGTGTTGATGACAAGGGACGTGTTTATGTGCATGGACGTACGTCGACGATGATGCGCGATATTCAGAATCAGTCTTCCGCCCTCCGGAAATCTAATCAAAAATCCAATCGGTCTACCTCATCAACAGGCCGGTAACCACAACAGATCGTGACAGAAACGAAGACAGACCATTATTTACTGGAAGCCTCGGATTTGTGCAAAACATACAAAAACCGGACTGTGGTAGATCACGTATGCTTGAAAGTTGGGCAGGGGGAGATTGTTGGACTTTTAGGACCTAACGGCGCCGGAAAAACAACGTCATTTTACATGGTCGCCGGGTTGGTGCGGCCCGATATGGGCAAAGTTATTTTCCGCGGAGAAGAAATTACCTCGTTGCCGATGCATTTGCGAGCTCGCCGAGGCATGGGATACTTGCCGCAGGAAGAATCGATTTTTCGTAAATTATCTGTGGTGGATAATTTGCTAGCTATCCTTGAAACGCGTAAAGAGCTAACGGCTGTACAAAAACGTGAACGGGCCGATGAATTGATGGACCGATTTGGAATTACAAAGATCCGCAATTCTCAGGCGATTCAATTATCGGGTGGTGAGAAACGGCGTTTGACGATTGCTCGAGCTTTGGCGAGTAACCCTAGTCTTCTCATGCTGGACGAGCCATTTAGCGGGGTGGATCCGATAGCTGTGTCGGATATTCAGAAAATCGTGATGGAACTACGAGAACGCGATGGTTTATCTATCTTGATTACTGATCACAACGTACGCGAAACCCTCCACATTGTGGATCGTGCTTATATTTTGTTTGAAGGGAAAGTCATTAAGCACGGATCATCGGAAGAAATTGCCAATGATCCTATCGCTCGAAAACAATATTTGGGCGAACAATTTAGAATGTAATCAATGTCTGTACCACAAAATACAATTGCGTTCGTTTTTGATTATGACCAGACGCTGAGTCCGTATTACATGCAGGATGAAGCTCTTTTCCCGGAATTTGGGATTAATTCTAAAGAATTCTGGAAAAATTGTAATGAGTTGATTGAACGCGAACAATGGGATGGCGAGTTGGGTTACCTCAAAGCCTTGCTTGATACTCTTAGTCTTGATCATGTCAGCAATGCAATGTTGGAAAAATTAGGACAACGATTGAGTTTTTATCCCGGATTGCCTGATTTTTTTGAATGGTTGCCAGCACATGCTTTGACGTCACAGCATCTCGAATTGGGAATTCGATTAGAATATTACATTATTTCATCTGGGTTGAAAGCGTTGATTGATGGTTCATTGATTCGTAAATATTTTAAAGCTGTGTTTGGGTGCGAATTCAGTGAACAGGATGGAGCAATCAATTTCCCCAAACGCGTCATTTCGCATACGACAAAAACCCAGTTTTTATTTCGTATTAACAAAGGCCTTTTAGACTATAGCCAAGATGTAAATGACCATATGGCTGAAGATATGAGGCCTATTCCGTTTCGTAATATGGTCTATGTTGGCGATGGCCCGACGGATGTTCCATGTTTTACAGTGATGCGTCATAATGGCGGACACGCTGTAGCTGTGTATAATCCTGATGATGAATCGGGGGCTAGTTTTCGCAAATGTTATCGATTGAGTTCGGCTTCAGATCGAGTTAACTTTATGGCCCCAGCAGATTACCGACCAGATAGTCATTTGAGCCGAATTTTGTCGGCTTTAGCAACAGATATTGCAGACGGCATTGTACGTCGCAGAACAAGGGACCTCGACGAATAGAATACGGATAAGCGTAAAAGATTTATGACGACACGGCATTTTCATTTTTTGGGAATATGCGGAACTGCCATGGGCGCGGTTGCGTCAGCTATGGCCAAGAGAGGATATAAAGTGACGGGAACGGATGATATGGTCTATCCTCCTATGTCGACATTCCTGAATGCGGAGGGTATTGAAATTTTCCAAGGGTACCGAGCAGAGAATATTCCCGATACTGCCGAGACCATTGTGATTGGTAATGCAATGAGCCGCGGCAACCCTGAAGTAGAAGCTGTGTTGAATAGCCGCCGTCGCTATTTGTCTTTGCCGGAAACCATGAAAGAATATTTCCTCTCTGGTAAACGCAATTATGTTGTTACGGGGACTCATGGGAAAACAACAACGACGTCGATGTTGACGTGGTTAATGGAATTCGCTGGATTGAATCCAGGCTTTATGATTGGTGGTATACCTCGTAATCTAGGGCGTGGCGGTCGATTTACAGATTCAGAATTCAATGTGTTGGAGGGTGATGAGTACGATACTGCATTCTTTGACAAAAGATCTAAGTTCCTGCATTACTTGCCTGAACTTGCTATCATTAACAACATCGAATTTGATCACGCTGATATTTACAACTCTCTTGAAGAGATTAAGTTGAGTTTCAAACGTTTACTCAGAATTGTTCCTGGTAATGGCCTTGCTTTAGTAAATGCTGATGATTCCAACTGTCTGGAGGTAATTCGAGACCAGGCTCCGTGTCCCGTACAGACTCTGGGCTTTAGTGAAGCGGCAGATGCGAGGATTGAAGATGTTGTCTATAGCCCAGAGGGAGGAACGTTTACGTTACAGGGTATTCGGTATTTTGTTCCTATGGTAGGAGAATGTAATATTCGCAATGCTGCAATGGCGATCACAGCGGCACGATTTGCGGGTATTGCCCCATCGGTTTTGCAAGAAGCCATGAAGAGCTTTTTAGGAGTAGCTCGGCGGCAAGAAATTCGAGGTGTCGTCAACGGGATTACTGTGATTGACGATTTTGCTCACCACCCAACGGCTATAACCCAGTCGATTCGTGCTCTCAGACAGCGCTATCCTCATGCTCGACTATGGGCTTTGTTCGAACCGCGTTCGAATACGACGCGACGTAACATTTTCCAGAAAGAACTTGCTGAGGCTCTTGAGGCTGCTGACGTGATCGTTGTCGCCGAGGTTAATCATCCAGATAAAATTGGCCATGACGAACCTCTTGATGAAGCACAACTTGAACGCGATCTCAATAAAACAGGAAAATTGATCTGTATTGGTCAATCGGTCCAAACCATAGTTGACTTTGTCGGCGAAAAAGCACAGAATAATGATGTTATCTTGGTGATGAGCAATGGAGGATTTGACAGTATTCATGACAAAATCCTTCAACGGCTGAAAGAACATTAACTAAATTCCGGTATTAGGTTCGGATAGGAGATTTCATGAAGCAAAAAACGATCATTGGTGTGTTTGTTGTGACTCTTATGGTGGTTGGTAGCCTGTTGGCTCTTATCATCTGGCATGATTCTGCGCGGAAGCGTCCTCAGTCTGAGGTTCCGGTTCCTCAAGATATTCCTGAGACGAAACCTTCGGAAAATCGTAATATCCCTCCGCTTGAGGTTATTGCTGACGATGAACAAGATCAGACGGTGAAATCTCCTAATGATGATTTGTCTAAAAAAATAGCTGATCCTTCTCATGTACAACTTCGGACAGCAGCGGATTTGATCCAGGCTCTCATGGGTATCCTCGAAGGGAATGGCCGCCTTTCCGTGGAAAATCTCGTTGAGCGTTCGATTATGGAACGTTCTGTTGCACGGGAATTTGATGAGACTTTGTCTAAAGGCCCTGTAGCCCTCAACCCTGGTACACCGGTTACAGAAGTTGGCGGCGCCCAAGATCATACTCGTTATATTTTTAATTTTCCTAATGGAGCCCGTGGAACTGTTGATCTCGTTCGTGGTGAAGACCGTAAATGGAAAGTAGCCTCAGCTTCGCTGCCTACGGCCGAGGAACTTGCTTCTGGTATATCGGTGTCTATGCATGACCCCTTAGGGGTTGCATACGACTTCGTTAGGGCTTCTTTGGATTCTGACGATAAAAGGTTGCGAGAAATGTCAGATCCAATCACGGTAAGCGATGCGACGATTGCTGGATTGTGTATTTTATTTGAAGACGGTGAATATCAACTTCGGGAAAAAATGCCGGTTCGTGGAATGTTCTCCAATGTCGACAATGCTGGGTTTTTAATTTATTTGACAGATACTTCTGGCAAAAATGCTGGCAATATGGGCCTGACCATGAAGAAAAATCCTGAAGGACGATGGATCGTTAACGAGGTTTCTTTAGATAGTTTATTGGCTGATTATGCCTCGAGGTATTCTGATGACGAGATGGTGTATTTTCCGCTGGTGAAAAATCCCAAAGGTGGTGATTCTATTGCTCTCTTTTTTGGCTTCAATCAAGATACTCTGACTCCTCGTTCAGTTCGCCAGCTCGAAATCGTGGCGCACGTGATTATGAGCGGAAAGGATAAAAAATTGGAAATTAGCGGCCATACGGATGACGTCGGTGGCGAAAAGTATAACTATGAACTTTCTGAACGTCGCGCGATGGCTGTGAAAAAAGTCCTCGTAGATAATGGAGTCCCTCCAGAACGTATTACTACCAAAGGACTAGGAAAATCCCAACCTCGCCGTACTTACACGTCAGATATGGATTCGCAAGCGATTGATCGAGTGCGTAGTCAGAACAGACGTGCTGAAATGTATCTCGACTTTACTGACTGAGCATTGCCATGGCCAAGTATTATCGTCTGCATGACGGGCCAACAAACTCGGAATCAACTTCAGGCAAGTTGTCGAGTATCGATTACCGCGCCGAACTTAATGAACAACAGTATGTGGCTGTGACAACGCCTGAGCGCGTCTCTCTTGTCATTGCTGGGGCAGGAGCTGGTAAAACTCGTGTTTTGACTTATCGAGTGGCATGGCTCTTGGATGATGGAATCTCTCCTAGTCAGATTCTTCTGTTAACTTTTACTAACAAGGCTGCCCGTGAAATGCTTGATCGCGTTCGTAATCTGGTACCTGTAGATTTGCTGTCTTTATGGGGTGGAACTTTCCATGCTATAGGTAGCCGTTTGTTGCGGCGACATGCAGAAAATCTAGGATTTTCGCGTTCTTTCACGATTCTCGATGGCGATGACCGCAAGGCCCTCATTCGACATGCTCTTGCCAATCTAAAACTGGATAAAATAAAGAGAAAACAATTTCCCAAAGCAGAGGTCCTCTCCTCTATTTTCAGCTATGCGGACAATACGCTTCGCCCTTTGGATGAAACCATTGAGCTTAAGTATCCCTACCATTACGAACATTTGTCCGAGATTTCTTGGGTGAAGGATGAATATAATCGTTTGAAGAAAGAATCTAACGCCATGGATTTCGACGATTTGTTGATGAAATCAGTGGAGTTATTGGATAATAATGCTTTTTTGAGAGATTTGTACCGACGTAAGTTTCGTTATATACTCGTAGATGAATATCAGGATACTAATGCTATTCAGGAACGCATGATTGAAGCTTTGTGCGGAGATGGGAGTCACATGATGGTTGTCGGAGACGATTCGCAAAGCATTTATTCCTGGCGGGGTGCGGACGTCAAACATATCCTCGAATTTTCCAACCGCTATCCGGAGGCAGTAACTTATAAGATTGAGACAAACTACAGAAGTGTCCCGGAAATTCTCAATTTCTCCAATGCTGCAATTGCTGGTAACCATAATCGCATTGAGAAAAACCTCCAGTCTGTTCGCCCCTCGGGCAATATGAAGCCTGCTATCGTTGCTTTGAATACGAGCAGGCTCGAAGCTAGGTTTGTTGGACAACGAATTGCTGAACTATTAGAAGAAGGCATTGAGGCATCAGAAATTGCGGTACTTTACCGAGCCCATTCCCATAGTATGGATGTGCAGATGGAATTAACAGGAAGAGGTATCCCATTTCGCGTCACCAGTGGTATTCGTTTTTTTGAACAAGCTCATATTAAAGATGTTTTGTCGTTTATGCGTTTCGCCTCAAACGGTCGTGACGAATTAGCTTTTCGGCGTATCGTTGGCTTTCTCCCAGGCATTGGCCCTGTGACGTCAGATAAATTGTGGAACCAGTGGCAACAGTACGCGGAAGAAGCTGGCAACATGGGGCGTTTATCGATGGGAACGTCGTATTCCGTGCCGACCAAAGCTCGTCGAAACTGGGATCAGCTTGTCGTAACAATGGATGAATTGACTCCTATTGATGGCATTGTCCCGTTGCCGTCTGCGATGATTGAGTCCATCATGGAAGCCATGTACGACGATTTCATGAAAGCTAGTTATGATGATTATGAACAGCGTAAAATGGATGTTGGCCAATTAGTTGCTTTTGCCAGCCAATACGAAAGTGTTGAGGATTTTTTAGAGTTAGTTTCGTTGTTGGGCAATACGGATACGGAAGAAAACAACGTTCCGTTGACTGGTAAAGTTACTTTATCGACAATCCATCAAGCCAAAGGTCTGGAATGGGAAGTCGTCTTTTTGATTGGTTTGTGCGATGGCATGTTTCCCCATGCGCTGAGTGTCGACTCGATCGATTCCGAGAATGCATTGGAAGAAGAACGCCGTCTGTTTTATGTAGGGGTGACCCGAGCCAAAGATCAATTGTATTTGACCTACCCTCGTCTGGCATATAGCTCTTACTCTAGCCCTCTCATTCTTCCTCCTTCTCGATTCCTTGAAGAGTGTCCTGCTGAGTTGCTAGAAGAATGGCGGGTAGATTGACAGATGGTCGCTAAATGACCCATCATGATAATGACGGATGTGATTTCTGCGGCTTGATGAAATAAAAATGATTCGTCAGACTTGACTTAAAGTCAGTCGCGTTATTATCTCAGCGCCTGTATGACTGACCCTAAGCGTTTTCGCAACTTGGCAATTATTGCCCACGTGGACCATGGTAAAACAACTCTCGTTGATCAATTGCTCAAAGCTGGGGGAACGTATAGAGCTAACCAGGCTGTCCAAGAACGTGCTATGGATTCCATGGACCTAGAACGTGAAAAAGGCATTACCATTAAAGCCAAAAATACTTCTATCCATTGGAATGGTTATACAATCAATATCGTTGATACACCAGGGCACGCTGATTTTGGTGGTGAAGTAGAGCGTGTGATGAAAATGGTGGATGGCGTTTTGCTTGTGGTCGATGCTTTTGAAGGACCTCAGGCTCAAACTCGTTTTGTTCTGCGCAAGGCCTTGCAGGAGAATCTGATGCCCATCGTGGTAATTAACAAGATCGATCGTCCACATGCTAATCCCGAAGAAGTTAAGGAAAAAGTACTTGAGTTGTTCCTTGAACTCGATGCAACAGATGAACAATTCAATGCTCCTTTTGTGTACGGATCGGCTCGAGATGGATATTTTATGGATGCTCTGGAAGGGGAACCGCCTGTCGACTGTACGCCGTTGTTGAATAAGATTATCGAATATATTCCGTCGCCCCTGGCTGATCCTGAAGGAGATTTCCAAATGTTGGTTTCTAACATTGATTGGGATGATTACGTGGGCCGTGTTGCCATTGGCCGTATTACTTCGGGCAAAGTGAAGAAAGGCGATACCGTTTATTTGGTGCGTGAGGATGGGTCTCGAGAACAGGGTAAGGTGACTCGCATGTTCGAATATTCAGGGCTTAGCTCTCAAGATTCTGCTATTGGTGAAGCTGGTAATATCATTGGTTTGGCCGGCTTCGAAGATGTCAATATCGGCGAAACTATTAACGGAACCCCCGAGCTGGAGCCTTTACCTTTTGTGGCTATTGATCCACCGACCATCTCAATGGAGTTTTCAATTAACAATGGGCCATTTGGCGGTCGTGATGGTAAAAATGTCACCTCTCGCGTTATCCGTGATCGTCTGATGCGAGAAACTCGCACGAATGTCTCTATCCAAGTAGAAGATACGGACAAAGCTGGGGTATTTCGGGTGTCGGCTCGCGGTGCTATGCAGATTGCTGTACTTGTGGAAACGATGCGTCGAGAAAATTACGAAGTTTGTGTGTCGCGTCCTACGGTTATTACTCGCAAAGACGAAGCTGGTCATCAATTGGAACCCTTTGAAACCATCTATGTGGAAGTCCCCGACGAATGCGCTAATAGTACGGTTCGACTATTGACGGCGCGTAAAGGCCAACTCGAAGAAATGAATAGTCGAGAAGGTACTGGTCACACCTACATCCAAGCCTGCATACCGACGCGCGGTATTATTGGCTTTGAGTTCGAATTGGTCAACCTGACGTCGGGCCGGGGTATTTTTTCTCATTTGTTCCGCGAATATAATCGTTATGCGGGCGATATTACGACGCGATTGACTGGGACTTTAGTCTCTATGGAGACTGGAGTTTCTACTCCATTTGCTCTTGCGGCCTTGGAAGAACGCGGTAAGTTGTTCGTCGGACCTCAAGAAGACATCTATGCCGGTCAGATCGTTGGAGAAAATCCACGAGCCATGGATATGCCCGTTAACCCGTGTAAGGAAAAACATCTTAATAACATCCGCTCTGCAACAAAAGGAGATGGTATTCAATTGTCTCCGCATGTGAAGTTTACCCTTGAACGAGCTATTGAATACATCGAACCCGATGAACTGGTTGAAGCTACGCCCCATTTCATTCGCTTGCGCAAGCGCATACTTGATGCCAATGAACGTGCCCGCGCTAAAAACAAAGAATAACCGAAACCTTGGAGAATAAGAACTGAAGATTATGTCTAGCCGCAAACGAATTGTCCCTGAAGAAGGGAAGATGGTTGTGTGTTTCTGATTTTTCCTGAATGTTAATCATTGGTGTCCGGTAAAAACGGATAAGACTGTCTTGAGATGTCCGCAAGGCTCGTAAAACGGACATCACGGATAGACTTTGTAGAAAGTAAACCTGTCAATCAAAAACTGTGAGTCTCATGGCTTCCCAGGGGAGGGGGGAGAATGGCCAATGAAAGAATGCTTCTCTGCAAAAGGCTGGTAAATAAAAAACAGTCAGAATCTACCTTGGTTGGCTACAATTTCTTTCAATCTATTGGGATTGCTTTGGGCCTGGATGATACGAATGTTGTTGGTTGTTCATCCGGTAGATTGATTTTGTTGCTAGCAAACAGCAATAAACTTCTGCTGCGACTTCTGGATTCCCCTGACAACACTGCAACGTTGCTCTACTTACCATTCCTTGAAAATAACGACAATGGCTAGCACAATGAGAGCAAATCCTACTAGGTAATTCCATTTGATTCCTTCCCCTAGGTAGAAAACGGAGAAAAAAAGAAAGACTGTCAATGACAAGGCCTCTTGAATTGTCTTGAGTTCAACTGCCGAGAAATGACCGTACCCGATACGATTGGCCGGAACTTGACAACAATATTCAAAAAACGCAATTCCCCAACTGACTAAAATAACGGTGATCAAAGAGGCAGAACGGTATTTGAGATGTCCGTACCAGGCAAATGTCATGAATACGTTGGAAATTATTAATAACGCAATAGTCGCTATTGGAATGGGTATAGATGGCAACATGGTATTTAATGCTTTAAGGGCGCGGCATCATTACGCGATTCCCGTGCCCTGTAAAGACGAGTTTTGTGATTCTCTACAAGTCTAAAGTAGCCAGTCACTTCCCAAACACGAATCCTATCTAAATGTTTGTGTTCACGATTCCTCAGTAACTTTACCTAACTTGTAACTACGGGAGGGAAGATCTCTGAGATATGGCTTTTTGTCCCTTGTGATCGGAGAAATTGGCAAGAGACGAAACAAAAAGGCATCCGCGAAAATGCCGTAAAAAAACGCGGATGCCGAGGCAGAGAAGGGATGAGAGGTTTGGGAGTTAGTGGGGCATGAGGCTTTGGTGCTTTTCCAGGAGTTCGACTGTAAGCGGCAATGGGAATACCTTTTGATTTGGAGCTTTTTCAGCAGAGTGAACTTCCTCTCCCTTGTAAAGAG
This sequence comes from uncultured Akkermansia sp., assembly GCA_949296365.1. Lineage (GTDB taxonomy): Bacteria > Verrucomicrobiota > Verrucomicrobiia > Verrucomicrobiales > Akkermansiaceae > Akkermansia. The sequence goes on from CASFPZ010000020.1 coordinate 23,373, forward strand.
GAACAGGATAAACCTTGATGAGTTCTTTACGGCCTTCCTTGACCATAACTTCAGCCATTTTCATGACTTGGGGATTGGTGGCATCTCCCTTATCAGGTATAACTACTGCTTCCATCAATGAGAAGGTACCCTCCGTGGGATCGATATAGTCGATAGGTAGCCCCTTCTTTTTGTCGGCAATAGCCTGTTGACGGAGGCCAAAGGCGATGGCGACTTCGCCAGCACGGAGTTTTTTGAGTGGTGCTGAACCTGAATTTTCAAGGTGTGGGCCTGCGTTGTTGACGATGCTGGCGAGAATTGAACGAGTTTGATCTTCTCCATAAGCAGAGACGAGGGCTTGGATCATGAGCCAGGCGGTCGACGAGCTCTTAACATTAGGGATAGAGATCAGTCCTTTGTATTCAGGCTTGGCGAGATCCTTGATGGAGGTAGGGAGGGTTAACCCTTTGTCTTTGATGACTTGGGTGTTGATGAAGATAGCTCCTTCTTGGCGGGTAATAGGGCCGAAAGCCTGGTTGACTGGGGTGAGATGCTCCAGTTGAAAAGTGAGTGGCAAGAACATGTGATTACGTTCTTGAGCGCTATCGAGGTAGTAAGAAGAAAGCGTCAGAATGTCTGCTTCAATATTTTTCCCTTCGGCGATGACTTTGCCGCCAAGTTCTGAAGTGCTGAACGTAGTGAACACATATTGTCCTTGGTAGCCGGCTTGGTCGAGAGCCTGTTCCATGGCCTCGATGGCTTCATCATCGGCGTTAGAGTAAATGATCACTTGTTTATCGCCATTGCAAGAGCATAAGGTGAATGAGGCTAGACCTAACGAACAGGCAGCGAGTACGGCTCGTAAGTGTTTCATATGTTGTGAGTATTGGTGTTTATTGTACATGTTTCCTTTGGGTTATCAGCGAGATAACGACTCTGACCACGATGTTGGTGAGCAGAATGAGGATGGACATGACAAAGATTTCATCGAACTTGGCGAAGTGCTGAAGTTCTTTGATTTTAGTAGTGAGAACAGCTGTCCTAGCGCCAACGAGGAAGATAATAGCGCTGATTGTGATCATGCTGTTGATAAAGTAATAAGAGAAAATTTCGAGAATTGTACTAATTGAATTGGGGATAACGACCCGGAACATTGTTTTGAGCCAACTATCTCCCATGAGAGAGGCGGTTGATTCCCAGCCTTTATTCATCTTTTCCAGCGAGCTCTTACCCATGAGGTAAGGAGTTGTGAAAAAGTGGATAGCATTACAAATAATGATGATTAAGAACGTGTTTTGCAGACTGGTTCCGGAGAAAGCGAAGAGGAACGCGATACCAAGCACCATGCCCGGAATGGTGTTGGTGACTAGGGCGATGCTGTTGACAATATTGCGCCAAATGGCGCTCAGTTCAGAACGTGCAGTTAGAATAGCAGCGCTGTAGGCTAGCACAGTGCCCAAGAGAGCTGTGAGTGCTGCGACTAACAACGAATTCCAATAAATATTGGTCAAGTTGGGGGAACCCAGTAGGCGGATGACGTTATCGAATGTAAAAGTGGGATTATAGGGCCAATGTTGTACAAAAGGCACAACGAACATAACGGCAAAGATGGCCACGATGCTACTCAGCAAGATGAGGGATCCAAAAGCACAAATAAAGTTGCGAGATGGGCTCGACTTGATTTCTTGCTTGGAAATTTTGTTGTAGCGGAAATTGTAGCGTTCGAGATAACTAATTAGGGCAATACTAATGACTGAAGGTAATAGCATCAGAACGGCAATGGTCGACCCACTAGCAAAATTGGGGATGGCTCCGAGCATCTCGTTATACAAATGAATAGCGACGACGTCGAATTGGCCACCGATTGAAGCTGGAATACCAAAGTCGGTAAAACTTAGTGTGAATGATTGGATGAAAGCTGCTCCTAGAGTACCAACAAGAGGGCGCACCGATGTGCAGAGGAATGTCTGAATCGGAGAATCCCCCATAATACGCGAAACAATTGCAAAATTTTTATCGACGTATTGGAATGTATTGTTGATTAACAGGAAGGCGATGGGAAGAGTATAAATAACATAACCAAGCAACATCCCGTTGAATCCATACATATCAAATAACTGGAACCCCAACAATTGGGTTAGCAAACCTTCCTTGCCAAACGAATAGATGATGACGAATCCGTATGTGATTGTTGGAAGAAACATCGGGGCGATTGTTAGGCCTCCGATGAATTTTTTGATTCCAGTTGGCAGAGTGGTGTTGTTGACAGTATAGGCCAGGAAAAAGGCTAAAATGGTCGTCAGAATTGCAGAGAGGCCGGAAACCAGAAAACTATTGCCAAATGCGACGAAAAACTTTTTGCTAGAAAGAGTTTCAATGTAATTGCTCAACCCCCAACCTCCTCCGTCGACCGAAATCGACTGGAATGCTAAATATCCCATGGGCAGCACGAGAAAGATCGCAAAAATGGCGAGGACGCTGCCCAAAATGATTCTGATTTCCGGCTTTTCTTTATGCATAACTATGTCCGAATAAGGTCATAATATTGTTACGTTTGATCTCTAATTGGTTGAGAATAAACGTTTTTACGAAGTTGTTGCGTGGTTGAGAAATAATTTCAAGCGGGGTAGAGTATTGAGAAATCCCGCCCTCGTTCAAGATCAGAACCCGATCGGATAGAGTTAACGCTTCTTCTGGATCGTGAGTTACGATGATCGTCGTTAGGTCGTATTCCCGGGCAATGGTTTTGATCCGCGTTTTGATGGATTCTTTGATCACGCCGTCAAGGGCGCTTAAAGGCTCGTCGAGGAGGAGAAGACGGGGTTTCATTACTAGTGTACGCGCAAGGGCCACACGTTGTTTTTGGCCTCCAGAGAGTTGGTCGATTCTTTTATCGAGGTGATCAGCAAGACCGAGTAATTCAATCAGATCTTTGACTTCTTGAGGAGAAGAAATACCGGGTTTGTTGCGGAGACCGTAGGTGATATTCTGATAAGCGTTGAGGTTAGGGAAAAGAGCATAGTCCTGGAAAACGATGTTGAATCCGCGCTGTTGCATAGGAGTGTTGCTGAGGTCTTCGCCATCGTAAATGATTTTACCGCTGTCAAGGTCGGTCAACCCGAGAATTACATTGAGAAGTGTCGTCTTACCACTGCCGGAAGGACCGAGGATAGAAACGATTTCGCCTTTCTCGATGGAAAGGCTGATGCCGTTCAAAACGGCTTTGCCGTTGTAGACTTTTTTGATGTTTTGGAGTTCTAGCATAATTCAAGAAGTTTATGTAGGCGGAGAATGGGGGAAAATTTCTCCGCCCAGGGTTAAAATGGCAATTAATCAACGAACACCGCCGCGAATATCTGCGACTTGTTGCACAAGGCGTTCGAAATCTTCAGGGAAGACATCCCCAATATTGCCGATGCGGAAGGTAGGAGCTTCGGAAATCTTTCCAGGATAAATAACGAATCCACGTTGTTTAAGGGCTTCGTAAAAAGCTGCAAAATCAAAATTGTCTTCAGGATATAAGAACGAGGTAATGATAGGCGATTGCAACTCGGATGGTAGTAAAGCTTTGAAGCCGACTTGTTCCATGCCCTCGACAAGAACGCGATGGTTTTTCTGGTAACGTTTATTGCGAGCTTCGACTCCACCTTCATCCTGAAGTTCACGCAGGGCCTGGAAGAAGGCTCGAACGACGTGAGTAGGTGACGTGAAACGCCATTTCCCATGGCCTTTTTCCATCTCTTTCCATTGGTCGTAAATATCTAACGAGAGACTGTGCGAGACTCCTTTGCAAGCCTCAAGGCGGGAACGTTTAGCGATGATGAACCCGAATCCAGGAACACCTTGCACGCATTTGTTGGCGCTGCTGATGAGAAAATCGATGCCGAGGCCGGCAATGTCGATGGGGATGCCTCCGAAACTGCTCATGGCGTCGACGATAAAAGTCAATTCATGATCTTTAATAGCAGCTGCGATTTCTTCGATGGGGTTGAGGATTCCTGTAGTTGTTTCGCAGTGAACGACCGCAAGGTGAGTTGTGTCTGGATGCTCAACGAGAGCGCGAAGCACGATATCTGCAGTTACTGGCTCGGTTTCTTTCAGAGAAATGATAGCATAGTTAAGCCCATGGTAACGGGCGATTTCACCCATGCGCTTGCCGTAAGCTCCGTTGGAGATGATGAGAAGTTTATCCTCTGGTTTGACAGAGCAACTAAGTGTGGCTTCGACACAGTAGGTGCCGCTACCTTGTAGGAGAACTGTCGTGTAGGAAGAATCGTCGAGCCCTGCGACTTTGAGCAATTCCTGGCGAATGACAGTGACGACTCCTTCATTGTAATCCTTGTCCCAGGTACACCAGTCCTGGAGCATAGCCTGGCGAACGGACAACGAGGTGCTTAGTGGTCCCGGAGTCAGAAGAAGGTAATTTCTATTTTCAGTCATATGATAGGAACAATGAAAAGGTTAACGAGAAGAGGCGTTGATGGTTTCAATACAGGCAGGGAGGTCTCGAATAGAATCGAGAACGTAATCGGCTCCAGCATTGAGCATTCGCTGGCGAACTTCTTCTTTCATGGCTCGGAGTTGTTCGGCAGGGGTCTTTTCATATTCTTCCAGAGAGAGACCCAGTTCATTACTCCCAGTGATTAACCCAATCGAACGAACTTTGGCGTTGACGCCTTCTTTGATGTCGGCAATGGTGTCGCCGACTTTGACAACCATATCGACCGACGGGATTGCAAGGTCGATCATGTTTTGGTAAATCATAAATGGTGCTGGACGACCAGCAGGGAGTTTGCTGGGGGTCACTAGGTTATCGACTCGGTAACCTTTGTTTGCAGCATCTGGGCGCACGATATCCATCATGGCGTCAGTATATCCGGTAGTTGAGCCGATTTTAATTCCTTGAGAGCGCAGATGTTCGATTGTGTCGACAACGCCAGGAATCGGATCGGTAAAATCCTTGAGTGAAGCAAACAAGTGTTTTTCAAAACTAGCATACATGGAGTGGACGTCATCTTCTGTCCACATCCTTCCATGCACTTGTTCAAATTGTTGTTGTACAGCTGGCATGGAAAGAATAGCCCGGATATGATCGATTTTCAGCAACCCCATAGGTTCGCGAGCCTGGCGGTACGTAATTTGAATGTCTTTCTCGGCGAAAACTCTCAGAAAGACATTGAGTGGTGCAAAACAACCAAAATCAATGGCGGTGCCCGCCCAATCCATAATAATGCACTTGATGTTACTCATTGTATAATTGATGTCGTGATACAGATCGAGCCGGTGCGCTCGAACGGTTGCTGATATAGGCTGATTACACCGGCTCGATGAAGTGATTTTGAGTGTCTTTTTTGTCACAAACACTCATGCCTCCTTAGAAATCAAGGTAGGCGCCACAAGTGAATTGCCACCCTGTAAAACCAGCGTTTTTAGCACGGTTTGATTCGCTGACTGATGAATTGCAATACTCAAGCAATGTCATGAGTTTCAAGCGATTAGGAAGATCCTTGTAGAAGTAGAAGTTGAATCCTGCCCCAATGGCATAGTAGAAATCGGCGTAGCCAGGCGATTGAGTCTGCAGAGCCTTTACATATCGGTTTTTGCCGACATTGACGGAGTTGTCTCCCGTTGCGTATTGGAATCGAGCGACTGCTTCAATGTTATCGGTAATGTGGTAGGTTGGCACGAAGACGAGGCCGAACATATTATCGGCGTCTTGCTTATTACTGTTCAATGCCCACAGGGCTTCCAGTAATACCTCGAATCGGCCGTCTTTACCCATGTAATAAGCGGCGATGACGTCCTCTGCCTGAGAACCGACAAAAGTGTCACTGCGACCGGCTAGAGATTTATCGGCATCAGCGAAGCTATGTACCCAATCGACGTAGAATCGGCCTTCGTCCAGAAGCACTTTATCTAACCCGTAAGAAAGTTCTAGAGTTGAGAAGCAATTTTGCCAGGTACCCCAGATCAGCTTGTTGGAATCGCTCGTGCCAGACCAAATTCCAGCGTAGTAACCCAATTTGTCTTTTTTCGTATCGTTCTCGGCCCAGAACCCCCAAACAGAATCAAACAAAACAGTCGATTCTACAATAGAAAATTCAGGAACTGTGAGAGCGCCAGAAGAAATGCGGTTTTCACCATAGATAGCAGGGTTGGTTTTACCGAAAGCGACCGTGTAGCCGGAACCTTTGTAATTGTATTCTAGGAAGGCTTCATAGAGGCTGGTGGAGGTAGAGGTGTGATTGTCCCAAAAATCTCCGGTCCATTCGCCTGTGCTATTGACGCCACCGACGTTCCAAACGTTCTGGAATTTGAAATCACGTAAAAATTTCATATTCCACCCGGCGCGAAACCGGCGATAACCATCAGCCCAATTGCGGCTGCCATCGTAATTTCCGATTTGTCCGTCAACCCAGCCTGCTTGGTATTGCATGCGGAGGGAGACGTTGAGTTCCTGGATCCAAGGGTTATCATCATTCTTGTAAACGTGAACCTTCTTTTGCGGCTTAAGGCCGAAAACCTGGTTCCAGAGGTATACTGGTTTGGTATCTTGAATGGCTACCGCAGGTTGCTGGCTTGCCTCCGATTGCACGGCTTTTTGCTGAGCAGAATGGGCTCCGTTTGCAAGAGCAAGACATGAAATGAGAGTTAAGCCAATGATAGGTGTGTTGGTGTGTTTCATAAGCAACACCACATAAACTACTGAATTTTGCCAACTGTTAAATTTTATTTTTGTTAGGAAATAGCCACATAAATGGCAATACTGTAACTCATTTTAGCTATGCGACTTAAATTATTGGACTAGGCAGACTGCGATGGTAAAGTAGGAAGTTATTATTATTTTTTCTTCTTGACGTTGAGATTTTTGATTTTAAAATAAACAAAATTGCTAATTCATCAATAAGAATTATGAAAATTATTTATTTATTAGGAATTGCTGCTGTTGGAAGCATAGGAGTAACTTTGGGGGGGGCTCCCAAAGAATGGAAATCTCTAGGATATGAAGGTGATCCGGGGAAAATTATTGAGGCGAATGGATCTAATGTTACGACAGAGGGGGTGGCCTTGGCTCAGTTAGAGGATTGGATTCCTGTTGAGGCCTCGAAAGCCAATTTTGAGATTACAACAGAGTTGTCGTTGCCTCAACATCCTCGTCCTTGGGCGTCAGGAGCCATCGCGTTGAAGGGAAATGAGGAAAAAACACTTGTTTTAGGCATGGTGATTTTGAATGAACAAGGCAAAGTCAAAGCAGGGTTTTATCCGCAGCAGATGAAAGAGTGTCAACTCGAACTTGGCAAACCTGCCATGCTGAAACTTCAGGTTAGCGAAGGGGAACAACGATTTAAGATTTGGAACAAAGGGTGTCCGGAACCTAAAGCGTGGATGGCAATTTCTGACGTTTCTGTGAAGAGGATTGAAGGCGTTGGCGTGCGAACATATGCGTTACAGGGGCAGTTCTCAAATTTCAATGTTGAACAAGGAGTTGTAGCCTCTAAACCTGTTGTTTCCCTGGAACGGGGAGAGGTAAAAGCTCTGTTTAGTCAAGAAGGTGGAGTATTGCAGTCTCTTTCGTTGGGGGGACAAGAGGTCCCAATGTTTCGTGGTAACTTAGGTGGCCCTCAATTGACATTACACCTGGCGTCTCAGGGAAATGATGGAGCGAGCCAGACTATTAACCCGATGATCAACCTGAAACTGGGAAAGGATGGGAGCCTGGGTGGTGAGGATACTGTTCATGGAGCCAAGGTGAGTTTGAATTATGCAGTGGAGGACGAGGCCTTAGCGGTACAGGTGCAGCTTAAGAATACAACCAATCAGGCAATGCCTATTAATTCTTTGCAATTGGCATTGGGGATCGATACGAACATGGTGAGTTACCCCCAGTGGAATACGCGCCATTTCCCTACATTCCTGAGATGCGAATCGACACATTTTTGGGGATATGCAATGTCCCCTCTGGGGAGCATTGTTGGCATTTTTTCGCCCAATCCGGTGGCATCCTGGCATTTGAACTATAACAATGGCGGACACCGTATTCTTGGAATGACGTTGGACTTGATGCAGTCTCCGCCTTTGCCTCCGCGGCATCCCCAACAATCTGGCGTGCTAAAGCCGGGTGAAGAACGTTCCTGGAAAGTTTATTTGGCACGGGTTCCGAATTGGCAGCAAGTTCCTGCTATGGCGGCCCGGTATACCGGAGCTTGTTTCGGTACGGCCGATCGGTACACCGGAGAACCTGGTGAACGTGTGCATGTCGCTTTGGCTGGAGAAGGAGCTAAAGTCTCCTGGGCTCCAGACCAGGAGGTGGCTACGAATATCGAAGTGGCTAAGAATCAGGCAATTGTAACGTTGCCGGAGAAACCGGGAGTTTATCGATTAAACGTGGCTAATTCAGCAGGCCGTGTGTCTGAAATGACTCTGAGTGTTCGCCATCCCTGGTCGTGGTATCTGGACAAATCGCGCGAATGGGCAGTGAAAGCCAAGCAGAAGGCGGGATCCCACATTGAGGGCTGGTACGGATTTTTCCCGGCATTTCGGTGGAGCTTGTTCAAACCCGATCCGAAGTTGGATGAACAGTTGAATCGGGATTTTGAGGAGTTATTTGCAACGATGTATGACCCAACAACTAAGAGGCCGTTACCTGCTTCTCACCCCAACAGAATTCAGAATCATGCTGGCGCTGCTGCTTTATATGCGTTGCGGTATCGTCTGAAAGGCGGAGATGCAATGGATTACGCCTTGGAACTTTTCAATTATATCATGAAAACCCAGTCGGCAGATGGCGCTTACCGGGCTGGCAGTATCCACGATACTAGTAAGATTGTTCCGGGAACTATTCATTATACTTGCGTGGTGTATGTGGCAAAATTCCTCATGGAAGTCATGGAAATCGAGCGAGAATTGTGGGGGAATTTACCTGATTCTGAAATGAAAGCCAACTATGATCGTCAATATGCGTCGGTGAAGCGAGCAATGGATGAATTGACTAAGAGCTTGGATAATATTGAAACGGAAGGAGAGATGACCTTCGAGGACGGCATGATCTCGTGTTCGTACACGCAGTTAGCGCAATGGGCCAGATCATTTGCGGCGCCTGAAGAGCGCGATCGTTACATCAAGGCGGCTGAATTTATGTTGATGAAGCACCGTTGCTTATCTCAGTTGGTTCAGCCTGATTGCCGGATGAATAACTGCTCTCTCCGCTTTTGGGAATCTCAGTACGATGTCCTGTCTTGTCCCAACCTGATGAGCTCGCCTCATGGGTGGTCTGCTTGGCGTTTGTACGGTTTGTTTGATCTCTACCGTTTGACGGGCAAGATTGATTATCTAAGGCAGGCTATGAATGGTATCGGTGCTTGTGCTAACTTGATTGATCCGCTCACCGGGGAATTGCATTGGGCATTCATGGTGGATCCTCGCATCGAAACCTCTTGGTTTGTCCCTGATGAACAACGCCCGGGAAAAGGAAAATTCGTCCCTAGAACATTGGGTGAACTGCCGATACCTATGATTTCTAATTGGTGGCGTGCCCCAAAATCAACGCCTGTCTTCGGATACGGTACTGGCCCCGATGCCCAGGGTGGATCTTGTGACAATGATGTCCACGAAATTTTCAAATGCATTGCTGAACACGTTGCTCCTACTGCCTGGGTCTACGTTGATAAAGACGGGAATGTTGAAATCTGGAATGGTAAAATTGTTCAGTCCAAGCGTGTTCCTGTCGCAGGAGACGAGAAGGAGGCCTTGTATATCGAGGTCCTCCCTTCCGAGGCTTGCATTTTTGAAATTCACGTCAATGCTGAAGTCCCTGTTGTGGTATCGGTGATCGATCCGACAAGCAAACGTGCTTGTTTTACTAGTACGTCGGGATTCTTCCCAGAGGAACGTTTAGTTAGTTTGGCCAGGAACCCATGGGGCTATGAAACGTCTGCCTGGAAAAGATATTTGGATGCCAAGGGCCCAAGTCCTCAAGAAACCCTGAAACAACAAAAAAATACCGTTAAATCTCAATAAACGGTGGTGACCTAAGGGCGTTTTATCTCCCGCTGCCTTGCTCCACGAGGCGAGGCAGCGGATTCTTTTTGATCAAAAAATACATGTTGTTTATCTTTCCACCGGTCGTTGTGGCGTTGGTATATCCAAAGTGAAGAATGCAACGTCTCGGTTGAGCTTTTCCGCAATTTCACAAATTGTGTAAAAGGTGATATTGCGTTCTCCCCGTTCGATGCTCCCATAATAACTCCGATCCAGATTGGCAAGATGGGCAAATTCTTCCTGTGTATACCCTTGGGCTTTTCGTTCGTTTCGAATCCTTAACCCCAATTCCTTCAAAACATTGTGCTTGGACATTCCCTCTATTTTCTCAAAAATGAGGAATTTATGTCCACGGACTAAAATACCTCTTTACATGCAATGCGATGTAATTTAGAAAATGAATAGCGCTAAAGGCAACCAGTAGTAGGACGATAGGGGGAGTATTCGCTGAACAGATAAAAAGATCTAACGAATGCAACGCAATGATCCGTGGAACCAAGACTTATAAGGCGACGATTGTTTTACCAGGTTGATTGTAGGCGCAACAAAACCCCGGAACCCAAATCAATTTATGCTCATCAAACAATGTGAATCTCAAGAGAAAATTGGTTCATCTTTTCTGAACCATAGGGTGAAGAACAATGGTAGATTTTTGGCGGGTCTGTTATTCATCAATTTCGTGGTTGCAGGCATGACAGGGTGTTCGGATTCTTCATCCGAACCTCCTCAGAAACAACCTCAATCTCCTCAGGAATCCACAATGTCCGGAAAGGAGACGGAGATATTGAAGCGACTTGATCAACTTTCTGAAGAATGGATAAGCTGGATTCAGCTGTTACAGAGAAATCTCAATCTCTTGAAAAACGGCTGCATGAACTGGCAACGAAATCCCAAGAAGATCCTAATACGCGTCGCCAGTTGGAACAATTGATCAAACTCATGGAGAGTGTTGTCCATACTTTTTTGCATACTCTTTTCCTCATCAGTGTTGGAACAATTGATCAAACTCATGGAGAGTGTTGTACCCAAAGACAAAGATCAGCCTTATCTTGAAGCAGCCCGGAAGACAAAGGAAGATCCGCAGCAAATTTCTAAAACTCAAATCCTTTATTTGGCCGCGGTTACACATAGCGAGTCGAAGGCTGCTATTTTGAAAGAATATATTGGGTGGCAGGGCGGACTCATTGAGCAGGCGTTGAAAAACGACCAAATCCAGGAAGCTCAGGATCGACTAAGGGATTTGGGGCGAGTGTGCGATCAACATATGTCGTCTGCCACGCTTAAGGATATGGATGAAATCCAGACGTTGATGGACATGATCAAGGGATTAAATGATCAATTTTTAGCGTGGTTTCCTAAACGACTTGATGTGATTGCTAACCGTATCAACGAAGGCAACGTATCTTATCAGGATCTAGAGTCCTTGTTGAGCGAAATTGAGAAATTTCAGTTGGGTGAGGCAACGGAACCTAAACGGAAACAAGTAGCCAGGCAATTGATGATGAAGTTGTCGTGTCTGACAGCAGTAAATCAGCCGCTAGTTGTTCCGCCAATAGGGGACGATACTCCATGGAACGAGTGGCTCTTGCACTTTGTCGAACGCTTGAATTCTTCAGAAATTTCATTGGAACAAAAATTCAATGAAATTGTCAGAGCAAGCGATTTTATAACTGCTGCTCGCAGAAAATCGGATCCGACTTTATCTGAAGCATTGAGTAATATTGAAATGGCTTCTAGAAATGTCCATTTGAAAATCTGGGAAAATCGAGTGGCTGAGGAGTTGAATAAAGAATCTAAAGATTTAGACACTCTAGCCTCTCTATTGGAGGAAAGCCAATCCTTCTCTCCTCAAGAACAATCAGATTATCAATCTAGCATAATACAGTTGAATCGACTTGTTTTACAAACGACAAGTAATCGTTTATTTAATGAATATGATCGAATCAATTCAATTAGAGACCAAGTTTCACAAGAGTCATATCTTATGATGATTGTTTCTATTCAGACACAATATCAACAATTATTTTTAAGAGTGAATGAACTGGAAGGAAAATATCCTCAAGAATTCACAGAATTGATGGATTCAGTAGCGTCTAATATAGGAAATTTGGAAGACTTTACAAAATATATCAAATCTGATTTGCAAAAAACAGCGCTGCGTTCTAGTATAACTGAGAATATAGAACAATTGAATCGAATCAAGGAGCAGCTCGGAGGGCGTCAAGTAGAAATTAGTAATGAACAATATTTAATGGAAATTAATAATTTGCAAAGTTCATATATGCAATTACTAAGCCGGATGCAAGGGTTAGTAGATCAATATCCTGAGTTTTCTGATAAAATCAATGAGATTTCAGGTGTTATTCAAGGCTTGATATTGATAGCACAAACAACTAATGATACTAGGGTTGCAGTTATGAAAGAATCTGCTCAATCGTATTTAATGCAAGCAAAAGAAGATATTGATACGGCTGAAAAAATGTATGAAGAGGGGCGTTCGGGGCTTAATGATAATGATAAACTTAGAAAAGCATGGCGAATACTCATGAACATCCATCCGGAAGATCTGTATTTTGTTTCATCACCTCAGCGAGCAAGATATGATTTGTTAAAAATGAAGATAGAACAGGAAGGCGCTATAAGACTTGAAGATTATAACGATCTTCCAGAACCACGACGGATCCAAAATTCAAGTTATTAATAGATGACATGATTATGAAACAAATATATTCATTGCTGCTAATTATTGTTAATTTTATTTTTGTTAGCTATGGAGGAGTATTCTCAAATGTTTTCTCTGCACAAAATAGTATAGGAGGAAAAGAGTATTTGTATAATAATTTGAATAATATTTCTTGTTTTAGTGATATTTTGATGGGAGGAAATCAATGCCGAACGGGACAAAATGAGGGTTCTGGAGTATTTACCTCAGATTTTCCCTCTATTTCATTTGTATTTTCGGGAGAAAATTCTCATTTGAAAACTGTAATTTTTAATAATATTCCTTTTTATAATGGGGATTTTAGGGATCGTATTGATTTATTATTAAGTATTGATTGGTATAAAAGTATTGCTGAAAATATCTTCCGGTTTGGCAATATTCTTGAAATGGTTGATTGGTCATATGAGATCAGAGATAATATACCCAATGATTTGAAAGGAATAATAGAATCTAGGTGGAAAGGAACAATAGAATCTATGAAGAAATCCGTAGAATTTATGAAAAAATTTGATTTATTGAAAGATAAAGCAAAATGGATGTCTAAAGAAATCAAGAGTGTGGATAGATTCATAAAAGAGAAAATTAAAGAATGCAAGTTGTCAGATTATCTTAAAGATATTAAATCTTCCTTAAATATCTTAGAACATTTTGCACCATTTGCAGTTTTAAAAATATTTTGGGATGGTATTAATGAGATTAACTCAGCAAGTGGTGATTATAATCAAGGCTTGATTTCAAGCGCTACAATGAATGTCCGAATAGCAACCCATTGGGTTCGAATGGGGGCGGGAACTTATGCGGCTTGTCAAGGAGCAATGATGATTTATGGTGCATATGTAGCGGGTACTCTTTCATGGGCGACTGTCGTCAATATTGCAGGAAGCGTGTTGTCTGGACCAGTAGGGTGGATTATTGGGGGCGCTACAGTATTAAGGTTAGGTTGGTCATGGTGGGTTACTCCAAATATTAAAAAACTTAATAGAAAAGAACAAGATTTACGGCAACAGTGGGTAGAGAAAGAATATCAACAAAAGCAAGAGGATCTGCAACGTTCTATTTTAGAACGTAAAACTAAGGCTCGGGCTTTGTTGGGGTGGTAAATTGTTGTTGTGTTTGCTAGGAACCCGGGGAAACATGATGATATCGGCAGGCTGTTAGTCGTGCAGCCTGTCGGGGGATCGATTTAGAATTGGAATTGGGCCCAGCCGGGAAATTCGCCGCTTTCGTCTTTAGGTAACGGGTGAGCGTATTGGAATTAATGCTCAGTGCTGCCGTGATGGGTCGAAACGGAACGAGAACGCAGGCTGTTCTTGCCAGGAATCTATCTTTATTAGGGACAGGATGGGATAGATTTTATTGATCGGAGATGTTCAGATGATTGCAGTTTTGAATTCTGAAGGGGGATGAATCTTTAGGCAGCCAATTTGCTTGTGAACGATTATATTGAATGCTGTTTTTTTCGAACGTAAGTCCGTCTACGCTTTGAGCAAACAGAATGCACTGTCCTTTGTTTGCAGTGAATGTGTTGTTATGTATTTCAATGTTTGAATGATATTTTTGCTGAGCTATGGTAGGTATTTCCGGATATATTGATATGATGCCTTCACAATATTGGTAATAAGAAGTTAGGCAATTATGAAACTTATTATTCCTAATGGTTAAATTATGACAGGCTCCTGACAGGAACCATGAATTGCAATCGGAGGATAAAAGAATAGCGCTACCCGAACAATAATCGAATAAATTGTTTTCAATGACTGTCGCTTTTGGGGAACTGACGAGGATGCCACGTGCGCGATTATTCCGAATATGGTTATTTTTATAAATGATTTGTGGGGTCCAGGTTATGTTTTCAATGCAGTCGGCTGCACCAACATCATCTGGGATGGCAGATTGGAATTCCAATTCTGTTTCGTAATCATTTAATCGCGTCGCATGATGGACTTTCCTATTGCCTAGAGGCAACATTGTCTGACGCGATATAAATTGAATTGTTTCACCAGGCAAAGCAGCTTCGTAACCAAACGATTGGAAGTGTTTGTAAGCAACGATGATTTTTTTCCTGTTAGAATCGATTTGTTTTATTTGCAGATAGTCTCCGTGGACATTGAGCGCGTCATCCATCATGTTTTCATAGAGACCGTTTTCTATGGATATCTTACCTTTGCATGCGGTAAAATGAAGAGCATCAATAGTGGTAAAGTAACGTTTGCTATTTGGTTTTATTCTTACATTGACCTGATTAAAAGACATGTTTTCGCAGCGTTGCGATAATGTTCCCATTCCTTGCGCCCAGTAAATGTCGATGTTATTAAATCGCATATTTTTACATCTCCAAGAGAATATACCTGGATTAGGACGAAATCCGTTACGCATGAATAATACATTTTTTTCCTGGAAGAGTTTATTATCCATGCCATACAGTCTGACTGTTGTGTTATCTAATTGTTCGGCGTTTGTGTATTTTTTCAGATCACCCGTGTTGGGAATAATATATTTTTTTTCTTGGTTAAAGACCATGAGTAAGTCCATAGGCATATTGCCGATTTCAGTTAACAAATAAACTTTACCGTCTCTAACTGTATGGTTTTTATTCTCAAACTGGATATCGCAGAATTCTGGAGTGACTTGAGTAATAAGAGCTTGAGTATAATATGGCGTTGCAAAATCGATTGAAAAATTGCAAAGAGTTATGTCCTCGCAGTCAATTAATGACAAAGGGAGCATATTGCCATGAAATACGAAATTGCTTCCATTGCCATTGATAGCAAATGATTTAAAATTACGAAGATTTAACCCAATATGACGATAAGGTTGATGATCATGGGCAGAAATGTATAATTGTTCCTTTTGTTTTTCACTAGGGAAAAAATCATATCTGCCCTTGGGAAAGACCAATGAATCGTAATTCTTGGATTTACACAGCTCCAGAGCTTTTATCAAGTATGGGGTGGCGTTTTCGTTTGTGTTGGGTTGTAGCCCTAAAGCGGAAATGTTTAATGTTTTGGCAGAAGCGAGGCCTATTGCGGAGGAAACAATGGAAATAAGTGAAATATATAATATATTGTACAAATAATGCAGAATGTTGTGTGATAAGAAAATTGATCGCATAAGTTTCAAACGATTTAGAATTGGAATTGGGCCCAGCCGGGGAATTCACCGCTTTCGTCTTTAAGAGGCGGAAGGGTACGTTCGGAATCGTATTGGAGGTAATGTTCTGCGCCGCCGTTAGAATATTGAGCGAGGATGAACGAAATGTGGTTTTGATTGATCCAGGCTCGGAGGTGTTGACGTCCGTTAGATTCGATTGAGACGGCTTGGCCATCCTGAGAGTTTAGGCTACCGGTAACCAAGTTGTGTTTGGTTGAACGGAAATCGTTTGATCCATAGGGATTGCCGTCGTGCGCCCAGGGGTGAGTGGGGGTCTCCCAGCGGGTGAGGTAATGATCGAGTGTCGCGGGGTAGAGCGCTTTAGCCGTTCCGGAAGGGCGGCCGATGTGATCATCCGGGTAGATTGTCCAGGGAGCGAGGCGCTGCCAGTTGAGGGTATCGAAAGAACGGGGCAGGTCGAATCCAACGCCAATTTGTCGGCATTCGTAGGGGATTTGCTTGAGGTTGATGGTATAGTCGACTCGCAGTTTGCCGTTGCCGTTGATAGCATAGATGAAGGAAACAGGCGTTTTCCCGTAATGGCCTTTGACATAAAAGCGGACAAGTTTGTCTTCTTTGGCCCATTCCATGGAATCGAGTTTCCAATTAGCGAGAGCAGGGGAAGCAAAATAAGTTTTGTTGTTAGGGTCGTCAATTGGGATGAAGTCGACGACCTGGTTCTCGCGAATTAGCGGGATGGCATACATGCGGAATCCATTTGAAACGAGTTCTTTACCCCCTTTGGTAATGTGTTCTGGCAGACCTGTGGCCTTGGGAATTTGGAATGTAACATCTGCCGACCGAACGACAATTGTATCGTTTTGTTCGGCGAGAACCGGTGGGTGTTCAGAAGCGAGCTGGGGCATGCGATAATGGGGGGCTGGATGCCTAGGGAGTTTGGCTGCTGTGACCTCGAAGCCGCGTTTGTCTTTGAAACGCAAAACGAGTTCGTCTCCCTGCATGCGGTGAGGAATGAGGATGGTTCCTTGTTCCGTGGGGTTGACGTCTGCTTGGACGGATCCTGTTTGAGCGCCGTCTTGCCACTCAATGACGAGTTGATTGAGGTTGAGTGTATTATAGCGGTTTTCAACAGATACTGCCGTATAATTCCCCATCGATTGGAAATGGCGACTGGTGATTTTGACGGGAGAATAAGCCATTTTCATGTGCCAATATTCTGGCTTGGGTCGCCGGAATCCGTCGACGACACCCCATGGCCCCCCACCCATGATGGGTTTCTCGTTTTTCGGGTAATAGATTTCATCAATGCCACACCAGACTGCCAAACCCGAAATGGCCGGAGAGGATTGCATATTGTCTACAAAATAACTGGCGTAATCGCCCCAGAGATCACGCAAGCCAGGATCGGTCATGTTTTCCGATGAATTGTAACAATTCAAGTGCAGGGCTTCATCGAAAACTATTGGGCGAAAGTAATTATCGTATTTAAACAACCCCTTCCATCCTGGGTAGTGCTTAGTGCCCACGTCGAGGGCTCGGTTGACCCCGAAATATTCAGAATGCGAGAATTTGACAGGAATGTCGGGCGTAGTTTCCTTAGCGAGTTTCAGGCAGGGAATATAGCGTGGAGCCCACCGGCATTCATTGGCAAGGGACCAAATGAGTACGCAGGGGTGCTCTCGGTCTCTCATTAGCATAGACTTAAAACCGTGAAGGACAAGCTTGGTGCGTTCACGAGAGCTGGCTGCTGTGTTCCAGTCCCAACAGCAGGAAGCCTCGTCTTCCAGAAAGATTCCGTAACGGTCGCAAAGTTCAACGAGGAATTCATCAGGGGTATAGTGGGACGTACGTATGTAGTTACAGTTGGCATCGCGAAAGAGACGGACATCTTGCTCTAGAATGGTACGATCGGGGATAGCCCTCCCATAATAAGGATGGATATCGTGATGCGCGACTCCGCGAAGTTTGACAGGTTTGTTGTTGACCATAAGAACATTCCCCTCAATAGCAATTTTGCGGAATCCGATAAAACGGCGAATGGTTTGGAGAGGCCCTGCTGGGCCATCAAGAGAAAGTTCTGCCTGGTAAAGCCAAGGTCGTTCAGCGTGCCAGAGCTCCGGCTTGGCTATTGTGATACCATTGAGGCAGAGATCTGAGCCTTGCGGCAACTCGACTTCCCGACTGAGCACGATGCCTTCTTCTCGGGGAAGACCTTCAACTCCGTATTTTTTTAGTGTGAATCGTGCTTTGAGAGGCGTGTCAGGTTGGCGTCCAGCGAGTTTCATGTGAACCTTGATTTGACCTTCTTGGAGATCATCGGAAAGAGTGGTCTGGCAAAAAAGATCTGCGACATGTGTGGTAGGCACTGCAAATAAAACAACGTCGCGTAGAATGCCGCCGACCTGGTGTTTGGCGTAGTGGGAGATGCGTGCAATAGAGGAAACGGCAGATTCGCTGCGGACTAGCAGGGATACGGTGTTGATACCTGGCTTGAGACAACTTGTAACGTCGAATTCAAAAGGCACCATCGACCCAATATGATTACCAACTTCGTGTCCGTTGACGACAACACGGCATTCACTTTCTACAGCGCCGAAGCGGAGAATGACCGATTGGCCAGCCCAATCATCGGGGAGCAGAAACGTGCGAAAATATCCTGCCCAGCCGTTTTTAGGGACCCGGTATCCTGGCATATACCATTCTGCTGGTATTTGTACTTTCTCCCATCCCTCCTGCCTAGCGGCATCATCCAGAAGCTCGAACCCTTCAGGAGGCGTAGGATTGAACAACCAACTGCCGTTGAGCGACATGATCGGATTCTGAACTCCTTGCACGAGGGTGGGCAAAGGGGTATGCTGCACTGGTACGCTGCGGTTGATAGCTTCGTATTCTCGCTCGGCAGATTCGAATGTGAGCTCATGGCCATTAGCCCATGCTAGTGTCGGTATCAAGGAAGAAAACCATAAAACGGAAGAAATCAAAAAAAACTTGTTCATGTCTATCTCAGCGTTCGCAATTGACTGAATCTATAGCCAAACAGAGGAAAATACGTATGAATTAGTTGAGAACTTTCAACGAGAAACGGACAAAACGCAATTACTCTGCGAATTTGATTGACTTCTCTAAAAAAACATTTGTATAAATATAAATATAAGTAGAATATGCTTATGCCTGATTGGATGACATTGTGGACCTCATTGACGACCATGGAGATGGTCTATTACGCGATAGCTGCCATATCGACTCTTGTGGCTGCCTGTTTAGGGTTAGGTATGTTGTTGGGGTTGGGGCTTGATGGAATTGGTTTTGATTTGGGTGACATTTCCACTGGAGACGGGGGAGGCTGGTTCTCGATGTATACAATCGTTGGATTTTTCTTGGGGATAGGCTGGGGGGGAATTTGGGGCTTGGAACTCGGTTGGGGGGCTGCAAACGTTTTAATGATTTCATTAGGCTGCGGGTTGGGAATGTTTGTGATTATAGCTGTGATGATGCGCATTGTGGCAGGGATGTGTTCAGATGGGACGTTGCGTTACGAAACTCTTGTCGGCCTGCAAGGCAAAGTCTATGTGACCATTCCGCCAGACGGCAAGACAGGTGGACAAGTCCAGGTGTTCCATCCGGGGCAGCTGGTATTTATGTCGGCCATTCAAAAAGGGAAAGAACCTCTGCCTGCTGGCACCCCCATTACCGTGATTTCCATCACAGGTGATTTGTTGACGGTGGCCCCTCTTGACGAGATTCTCCCAGAAGAACAACATTAACAATAGAAATACACACTGGAATATGATAACTCCTGTTCTTGCATTAATCCCTGGCATCGTACCAATTGCGGTGTTGGTCGTTTTCCTGGTCTTGGTTGTCGCGTGGATGTTCAGTCGCTATCGCATGTGCCCGCCGGATAAAATTTTGATCGTGTTTGGTAAGGTGCGTTCTGGTCAATCCGCTCGCTGTTACCATGGTGGTGCAACTTTTGTATGGCCGGTCTTCCAGTCGTATAGTTATTTGGACTTGAATCCTATCAATATTGACGTCCCTTTGCAAGGGGCGCTTTCCTCTCAGAATATTCGCGTGGACGTGCCTTCATCGTTTATTGTTGGTATCTCGACGAAACCTGAGATTATGCAGAATGCCGCAAATCGTCTGTTGGGGCGTCGTAGAGAAGAAATTCGCGACCTTGCTTCGGAAATCATTATGGGGCAGATGCGAGTTGTGATTGCCTCGATGACTATTGAAGAAATTAACTCAGACCGCGAAAAGCTGATTCGCGGGATTACTGATGGGGTAGATGTGGAACTGCATAAGGTCGGATTGCAGTTGATCAATGCCAATATTACAGATATTCAAGATGCGTCAGGTTACATTAATGCTCTTGGCCAGGAAGCAGCAGCTCGTGCTGTCAATGATGCAACGATTAAGGTCGCTGAAGAACAACGCCGTGGCGAAATTGGTAAGGCTGAAGCTCAAAAAGAACAGGCGATTTCTGTTGCTGCTGCTGGTGCTCAATCCATTGAAGGCCAAAATGCTGCGGCAATCAAGATCGCTGAGTCCGATGCCCTGCTAAAAGTCAAACAGGCTGAATCTAAGCGAATGGCAGAAGTTGCCCAGAAGGTTCAGGAAGCAGAAACACTTAAAGAAGCATACCAAGCCCAGAAAGAGGCGGAACTTTCTCGCGCAGAGCGTGAACGCGCTACGCAGGAAGCCAACGTATTGGTGACTGCCCAAATTCAGAAACGTGAGCGAGAAGTGCAGGCTGAGGCAACGGCTGCTGTCATGAAGCTCGAACAGCAGGGACGTGCGGATGCGTTGTTGATAGAGAAGACCGCAGAAGCTGAAGCGCTGAAGAAGGTTGCCGAAGGTGAATCACAAGCCTTGATCATGAAGAAAAAGGCTGAAGGTGAAGGTATTGAGATGGTCGGTCGAGGCGAGGCTGCTGCTGTAGAGGCTGTGTTGGCGGGTAAGGCAAACGGTCTTCTTCAGATTGTTCATGCAGCTGGTGGATCGTCTGAAGCGGCCTCTAATTTGTTAGTAACAGAACAAC
This sequence comes from uncultured Akkermansia sp., assembly GCA_949296365.1. Taxonomy (GTDB): domain Bacteria; phylum Verrucomicrobiota; class Verrucomicrobiia; order Verrucomicrobiales; family Akkermansiaceae; genus Akkermansia. Next base: position 44,264 of record CASFPZ010000020.1, read on the forward strand.
TCTCGAAGATCGTTGAACTTCAGACCAAGGCGGTGTCGAATCTTAAGTTCGACAAAGTTGTCGTCATGGGTAATTCCGGCGATGCTTCAGTCGGGGGATTTGTGCAAAACTTAATTAAAGATACACTCCCTTTACATGAACTTGGCAAGAGTGTTGGCCTTGAACTCCCAGGATTTTTAGGGAAACCGGCGTCACCAAGTCATTCGACTGAGAAAGTTGTTAAACACGAACAAGTTGTGGAAGCTTCTGATGGGGCTCAATAAGTTGTATTCATAACAGGCTTTGTGAGACACACGCAGGGGGGAAAATCCTCCCTGCGTTTTTTGTACATAGTGTTCCTAGTAACGGAAACTAAGCGAGTGTCTGTTTTGTCACGAAAAAAAAATCGAGGTATTGCCTCGATTAAGAGATAGATAGTGCGCCGTCAGGGACAATCACTGGCGGTTAACCTATTACAAACACCATGTTAAAAAATCTGTTCATCACACTGTGTTCCATTGCCGCCGTTTCTGTATCTCAAGCAGAGATGAAATTGAATGGAGCAGGAGCCTCTTTCCCAGCCCCTGTTTATCAGGCTTGGACGTACGATTACTCTCAGAAGAACTCTGATGTGAAAATCAATTATCAGAGCTTAGGCTCGGGAGCTGGTATCAACCAGATTAAATCCGGGACGGTTGATTACGCGGGCACAGATAACCCTCTGTCGTTGCAAGAACAGAATGAAGCAGGCTTGATTCAGTTCCCAATGTTGACGGGCGGCGTTGTAGTGATTGTGAATATTCCCGGAATTCAGCCAGGTACGCTGAAACTGGACCAGGCAACTCTAGCCAATATTTACTTAGGAAAAATCAAAAAATGGAATGACCCAGCCATCAAGACTCTCAATCCGGATCTTAAGCTTCCCAGCATGAAGATTACGGTGGTACGTCGTTCTGATTCCAGCGGTACTACTTTTATTTTCACTGATTACCTCAGCAAAATTTCTCCAGAATGGAGAGAAAAAGTCGGTTCTGGATCTTCGGTGAAATGGCCAGTGGGTTTAGGGGGACAAAAGAATCCTGGTGTTTGCAACAACGTTGCCAAAATTCGCGGCAGTATCGGCTACACTGAATATACCTATGCTGTAGAAGCTAAATTGAATTGCGCCGTACTCCAAAATCGAGAAGGCAAGTTTGTTAAGCCTAATATCGAGACATTTACGGCTTCAGCTTCGAATGCTGACTGGAAGAATGCTCCTGGGCTTAGCCTGGCCTTGACCAATACGCCTGGAGAAAACTCTTGGCCGATCACTGGTGTGACTTACATTCTGATTCGCAAAGACTTGGCAGCTGATAAAAAAGCGGCCTTGACTCAATATTTCAACTGGTGCTTTACCGACGGGGCACAGAAAGCAACTCAGTTGAATTACGTGCCCCTGCCTAGCGGTGTTGTTGAATTGATCAATGCCGGACCGTTGAAGAAATAAAACGGGCCTCTGCGTTGCAGAAGATTCAAATAAGTTGGTAGTTAATGGAACGCCATGTTTAAGACGGACCAGTTATTCAAAGCCGTTTGTTTGGCATGTGCGTCTTTGATCGGATTGTTGATGCTCGGCATTTTCATTCAGCTGGGCATCAACTCCGGTGAGACGTGGAGCCGCTTCGGTCTTGGGTTTCTCTGGTCGGAATCGTGGGATCCCGTGACGGAGGAATATGGCGCTTTGCCCAATATCCTCGGCACGATTCTGACAACAGTTATTGCCCTTGTTTTGGCATTGCCGCTTTCATTTGTCGCGGCTATGTTTGTAGTAGATGCTCCGCCTTGGATCAATAAGAGCTTGAGCCAGGCGATGGATCTTTTAGCCGCTATTCCCAGCGTCATTTATGGGATGTGGGGCCTCTTTGTGCTGGCTCCGCTGATGCAAGATTATGTGCAACCCTTTTTGGCTGAAACTCTGGGGTTGGCTGAGATCCCTGTGTTCAGTGCGATTTTAGGTCCGGATTACAATGGATTTGGATTCCTGACGGCTGGACTGATCTTGTCGTTGATGATTTTGCCTTACATGAGCGCCATTATGCGCGATGTTTTCAAAATGACTCCGCCCATGTTGCGAGAATCTGCCTTTGGTGTTGGTTGTACAAAATTAGAGGCTGCCCGCGACGTGGTTGTGAAATACGGGATCCGTGGTATTTTGGGGGGTGTTTTTATTGGATTGGGACGAGCTTTAGGCGAAACGATGGCGGTGTTGTTTGTGATTGGTAACATGATGGAAATGCCCAACGGTATCTTTTCTAGTGGTACGACAATTGCGGCAACTCTGGCTAATAATTTTGCAGAAGCGGATGGTTTACAACGAAGTACTTTATTTGCATTAGGGTTGATTCTGTTAACGATGTCGTTCGCAATTCAAGTATTTGCCCAATATTACTTATATGCAACGAGTGCCCAACGTGGAGAGGAACGCTAAACGATGAACTCGACTCAAGTATCTCATGAACGACGTTCGATGAAAGAACGCCCGCTTAAATATCGCAAGCTGGCCGATTGGCTCTTGCGCCTCTTTTCTCTGTTTTCCATAGTGATTGCCATTGGGGGGATGCTTTGGATCTTGGGAACTGTGCTTTGTCGGGGGCTTGGCGTGATCGATTGGGGGTTTCTAACAAATCCTTCCAAACCATACGGCAGCACTGATGCCGGTATTGCTAACGCTTTGCTCGGCACGGTCTATGTGACTTTAGGTGCTGTTATTATATCGGTGCCTCCGGCAATTGCTGCTGGTATGTATTTGTCTGAATTCGGCAAACATGGCAAATTCCCCAAATTGTTGCGTTTCAGTGCTAATGTCATGATGGGTATCCCATCAATTATCGTGGGCTTGTTCGTCTATGGTTTGATCGTTGTGCCAACTGGCCATTTCTCTGGTTGGGCGGGTTCTGTTGCCTTGGCTATCATCATGTTCCCTGTCGTTATGCGCACGACAGAAGACATGATGGCGATGGTTCCTAACACCCTGAGGGAATCGGCTTTGGCTCTGGGGATGACTCGAACTCGGACGACGCTTTGTCTGATTACTCGTGCAGCTAAGAATGGCCTGGTTACAGGTGTCCTGTTGTCGTTGGCACGAGTTAGCGGCGAGACGGCGCCTCTATTGTTTACAGCTATGTTTGCCGATGCTTGGCCAACGGATTACTTTTCTCAACCGACAGCCAATATGCCGGTCCTTATTACTGAATATTCCATGAATTCGCCATTTGAATCGATGCAAACGGCAGGTTGGGGCGCTGCGTTGATCATCGCGGTGGTTATTTTGCTTATCAATATTTTAACGCGAATCATTTTCAATGACAGTCAACACAAAAATTAAGATATCTGCCAAGAATCTCAACTTCTTTTATGGGGATCATCAGGCTTTGTTCGATAATAATCTGGATATCCCTGAACACCGAATTACTGCGGTAATTGGGCCTTCAGGCTGTGGTAAATCAACCCATCTCCGCATTTACAACCGTATTTTCGAGTTGTATCGCGATCAAAGAACTGAAGGCGAAGTCCTGCTAGATGGCAAGAATATCCTCGATAAAGATGTCGATGTCCTCGAATTGAGGAAAAAAGTCGGCATGATTTTTCAAAAACCTACTCCGTTTCCTATGTCGATTTTTGACAATGTGGCTTATCCCCTTAAGTTGCATTACAAATTGAACAAATCGGAAATTGCTGATCGAGTGGAAGAAGCCTTGAAAGGCGCCTCGATTTGGGATGAAGTTAAAGACAAACTCAAAAAGAGTGGTCTTGCTCTCTCCGGTGGGCAACAACAACGTCTCTGTATTGCGCGCGCTATTGCCGCCGAACCAGATGTCCTCTTGATGGATGAACCAACGAGCGCTATCGACCCTGTCGCAACGCTGAAAATTGAAGAATTGTTGATGGAACTTAAAGAGCGCTTTACTATTGTGATTGTGACGCACAATATGCAACAAGCGGCTCGAGTTAGTGACTATACTGCTTTCTTTTACAAAGGTCGTATCGTCGAAGTGGATGATACTAACATTATTTTCACGAACCCGAAAAACAAGCAGACAGAAGAATACATCACTGGTAGATTCGGTTAAACCATAATTGTTACACGTACCATGAAAGAACATTTTACTCGGGAAATGGACCACCTCAAAGATATGGTCAATCAGTTGGCCAATGAGGCTGAATATGCTTTGGAAAAAGTGGTACAGGCTGTGGCCTCTCTAGATTGTGATGCGGCGAGAATGGTGATAGATGGTGATTATGCCATTGATTGCCGCGAAATCAAAATCGAAGAGGAATGCCTGAAAATCCTTGCATTATACCAACCTGTAGCTTCTGACCTGAGAACGGTAATTACTCTCCTCAAGGTCAATAATGAAATTGAACGCGTTGGTGACTTTGCCGTCAATATCGCTCGGCGTGTCCTCCATATGGCTCCGCTGGGAGAAGACATTAACGAACGTTTCGATTTCTCGGAAATGGCGGATCGCGCTCGCAAAATGCTCCGTAGCGCCTTGCAATCAATGAATGATAGCGATACGCTCATGGCATTTGAAACCATTCGCCGTGATTCGGAAGTTGACGATATGAACCGCGCAAATATCCGAAAGGCAGAAGAATTGATTGCTCGCAATCCCAATATGGGCTCCTACTACATCGATTGTGTCGGTATCTCCCGCGTTTTGGAAAGAACTGCCGACATCGCAACCAATATTTGCGAAGACGTTATCTACCTCGAAACGGGAAAAATTGTCCGCCATTCGCACGATATTTGATCGTACAACGCATAAATACCTCATTGATCCCTCAAGGAATTGTCCTGGTAAAGACGGCTCCTTGGGGGATTTGGGTGTAACGAAAAGTTGTATTGCCAAACGCTTCCACGATTATTGGAATTCATTCGGGTGACTCTACTGGAAGGCTACAATAGAAAACATTAGTGTCCGGTAAAACCGAATAAGACAAGATTGAGGTGGCCGCAATGCCCATAAAACGGACCTTACGGATAGTCTTGTAAAAAAGTAAGCCCCCCCTATCAAAAAAGCGTTAATTCTGGTGGGCCTTCCTCGATTTCTTTGAGTAGTTTTAACCAGTCCTTTTCCGGCTCTTCAAAGA